>CANKPO010000224.1 GCA_947484535.1 Caulobacteraceae bacterium | reverse complement strand
CATTGGCCAGTCCGATGGCGAACTGTACCGTTGGGCCGATGAACTGCAAGAACGACATGGTCGATAGCGGAATGCGCCGCGCCGCCCAGCCAAAGGCCGCTAGGGGGGCGACGGTCGCCGGGCCGAGCAGCAGAAGCAGGCTGGTTGCGCTCAGGCCCTGACCCAGATGGCCTTGGCCGTGCATCTGTAGCCAGACCACATAGGCCAGACCCGGCGCGGTCAGGATCAGACATTCGATAAAGAGCCCGCTTTGCGCATCGGCGGCGATCTGTTTGCGCAAGATGCCATAGAGGCAAAAGGACAGGGCCAGAGCCAGCGACATAAAGGGCGGATGGCCCAGGGCTGCGGTCTGGAACAGGACGCCAATCACCGCAAGGCCGATGGCTACCATACCCACCCGGCTGATCTTCTCGCGAAACAGCAGGGCTCCCGCCAACATGTTCATCAAGGGATTGATATAGTAGCCGAGGCTGGCTTCCAGCGTATGGCCGCTATTGACCGTGATCAGGAACAGAAGCCAGTTCAAGCCGATCAGCAGGGCCGAGAGGGTCAACCAGCCCATCAGCTTGGGATCGCGCAGGATGGCCATCACCTGGCCGCCTTGCCGCGCGAGCAGCACCAGACCGCCAGCCCAAAAGACTGACCATAGGGCGCGGTGACCGGTAATCTCCCATGGGGAAATGCCGCTGCGGCCCATGGCTTGGAACATCAGGGGCATCAGCCCCCACATCAGATAGCAAGAGATGGCCGCAGCGACCGCAGCGCGCTGTTCTTTCGCTGCGGCCTCTATGGCCTCTGGGCTCACGAGCCGGAACGCTCCAGCAGGCCTCTACGGTCGAGCAGTTGAGCGATCTGTACGGCATTGAGTGCCGCGCCCTTGCGCAGGTTATCGGACACACACCACAGGTTCAGACCGTTCTTGATGGTCGGGTCCTTGCGGATGCGGCTGACATAGACGGCATGCTCACCGACAGATTCGACCGGCGTGATATAGCCACCGGCTTCGCGGCGATCCAAGACCACGACGCCGGGAGCTTCGCGTAGGATTTCGCGAGCCTCGTCCTCGTCCATCGGGGTTTCAAACTCGATATTGACCGCTTCGGAATGGCCAACAAAGACCGGCACCCGAACGCAGGTAGCGGTGAGCTTGATCATCGGGTCGATGATCTTCTGGGTCTCAACCATCATCTTCCACTCTTCCTTGGTCGTACCGTCGTCCAAGAAGTCGTCACAGTGCGGAATGACGTTGAAGGCGATCTGTTTGGAGAACTTCTTCGGCGGCGGCGCGCCGAGGACAAAGACCCCCTTGGTCTGGTTCCAAAGCTCGTCCATGCCCTCCTTGCCCGCACCAGAAACAGACTGGTAGGTGGAGACCACAACCCGCTTGATCCGAACCTCATCATGCAGCGGCTTGAGGGCTACGACCAGTTGTATGGTCGAGCAGTTCGGATTGGCGATAATGTTTTTCTTGCGGAAGCCCTCAACAGCGTCGGGGTTCACTTCCGGCACAATCAGGGGAACGTCTGGATGCATGCGCCAGGCCGACGAATTGTCGATGACCACGGGGCCAGCCGCGCCGATCTTTTCAGACCATTCCTTGGACACGGTGCCGCCAGCGGACATCAGAACAATGTCCACAGTCGAGAAATCAAAGCTGTCCAAGGCCACGCACTTTAAAGTTCGCTCGGCGTAGGAGACCTCGATGCCGACGGATTTTCGCGAAGCCACAGCATGGATTTCGTCAATGGGGAACTCCAGTTCCTCAAGGACGTTCATCATTTCTCGGCCCACATTGCCGGTGGCGCCGACGACGGCCACACGGTACCCCATCGCATTACTCCTCTGTCTCTTTAAGAGAGGTCGGAGCGATACGCTTCAATTGCCTTGGGTGCAAGACAGCTGTGCCTGATTCGGGCCCGCGAGCCCTCAGCGTGGCATTCGCGCAGCGCCTAACGGTCCGTGCGCTGCATTTTTTGCGATGACAGCGTAATCATTGCCAGACTCACCCTTGGGGGGTTTGCCCCGGCGGTCTTGATCTTCTAAACGGATTTTTAACGTGACCTCTTTGGCTCAACCCTTGCACACCCCTTTGGGCTGACACCAGCAGTTCACCGGGTTCGATGATGGCGTAGATCGTCGAAGTGATTGGGACCAGTGGCGGATCAGACGGTGCTTTTAGCCGTTTGATTTTGTTATATTTGTTATCGATTACCGCCAGTTTAGCAGGGCGTAGTCGGATCGAATTTTGGAGACGACCCTGTGACGAATATCTCTTCTGTTCCCGGACTTGATCCTGCGCCAACCAAACATGCCAAACTGGTCGCTTGGGTCCGTGAGATCGCTGCCCTGACGACCCCGGATCGGGTCCATTGGTGCGATGGCTCTGACGCCGAGTGGGAGCAATTGACCCAAGAGCTGGTCACTTCGGGCACCATGGTGCGTCTCGATCCAGCCAAGCGGCCCAACTCCTTCGCCGCCAATTCTGATCCGCGCGATGTGGCTCGGGTGGAAAGCCGCACCTTCATCTGTTCAGACAATGAGATCGACGCCGGTCCGACCAACAATTGGATGGCGCCAGACCAGATGCGCGCCAAGCTTCAGGGCCTGTTTGCAGGCTGCATGAAGGGCCGCACCCTCTATGTCGTGCCCTTCAGCATGGGTCCCATCGGCTCTCGCATCAGTGCGCTGGGCGTTGAGATCACCGACAGCGCCTATGTCGCCGTTTCCATGCGCGTCATGACCCGGATGGGCACGGCGGCGCTAGAAGCCATTGGCGAGGACGGGTTCTTCGTGCCTGCGGTCCATAGCCTCGGAGCCCCCTTGGCCGAGGGCCAGGCCGATGTGGCTTGGCCCTGCAATGACGACAAGTACATCGTCCACTATGCCGAAACCCGCGAGATCTGGTCCTATGGGTCCGGCTATGGCGGCAATGCCTTGCTGGGAAAGAAGTGCTACGCCCTGCGCATTGCCTCGGTCATGGCCCGCGATGAGGGCTGGCTGGCCGAGCATATGCTGATCCTTAAGCTGACCTCGCCGCAAGGCGCCGTCCACTATGTCACGGCAGCCTTCCCCAGCGCCTGCGGCAAGACCAATCTGGCCATGTTGCAACCGACCATCCCCGGTTGGAAGGCTGAGACCATCGGCGATGATATTAGCTGGATGCGCTTTGGCGACGACGGACGGCTCTATGCGATCAATCCAGAGGCGGGCTTCTTTGGCGTGGCTCCGGGGACCGGCAAGCACACCAATCGCAACGCTATCGAGACCCTTCACGCCAACACCATCTTCACCAATGTCGCGACGACGGCAGATGGCGACGTCTGGTGGGAAGGCCTGACCGATACCCCGCCTGAGGGCCTGACCGATTGGAAGGGCCGCGCCTGGACGCCCGCCTTGGGCGAGCCTGCGGCCCATCCCAATGCCCGTTTCGCCGCCCCGGCTGGCCAATGCCCCACCGTCGCATCGGAATGGGAAGATCCCAAAGGCGTGCCGATCTCGGCCATCCTGTTTGGCGGACGCCGGGCCTCGGCTGTACCCCTGGTGACCGAAGCCTTCAACTGGCAGCATGGGGTGTTTTTGGCCTCGAATGTCGCCTCCGAAGGCACGGCTGCTGCCGAAAACAAGGTCGGCGAGCTGCGCCGCGATCCCTTCGCCATGCTGCCCTTCTGCGGCTACAATATGGGCGACTATTTCAATCACTGGCTCTCCATTGGCCAAAAGGCCGATGCGGCCAAGCTGCCGCGCATCTATTTCGTCAACTGGTT
>CANKPO010000223.1 GCA_947484535.1 Caulobacteraceae bacterium | reverse complement strand
TGCGGGTTACCGACCAGGCGCGAAACACGACGATCCGGCGCTCAGCAAAGGTCATGGGACCGCAGAGCGACAGGCGCACCGCCACCCAAAGCATGCCTGCAAAGGCTGCGAGACCGCCGACCGTGCCCAGCAAGGGTGCTAGCGGCGGCGCCACAGCGGTCGCAATGCCAACGATCATGCCGATGATCAGGGCAATGCCGAACATGGCGACCATCATCAACAGGCTGACCGCTAGGGTGACGGCCATTAGACGGAACTCATCTTCGCCAATGGCCAGATGGGCCACAACGCCGCCAGGACGGCCCAGCACGATGCGGAACACGGCGCAGGCAAAGACGGCCATGACACAGATGCCCACCGGAAAAGACACCGCATAGAAGGGCAGTAGCTTCACCAAGGTATCGATGGATTGCTGAGGGTCGCCGCCATTTTGCGCGGCCTGTTCTAGCGCGGTAAATTCGGAGCCCACCGATAGGATCATAAAGATCGCCATGGTCAGGCTGACCAAGAAATAGAAACCCGCCCAAATCGACAGGGTCACGGGCCGCTCGCGCGTCAACCGGAACCCTTCAAAAGCCACGTCAGTCGGTGAAAACGCCGTCATTTGAACCATTCCCCAGCGCCGAATCTGGTCGGTCACTCCCTTCCTTATCCGCTGGATTCAGCCTTTGGTAAATAGAGGCAAAGACACCTGCCGAAAAAGGAATTTGGACAAAAACAGTCCATAGACCTGAAGCAATAGTCAGGAAAATTCTGAGTGGCTCTGCGACGTCCAGCAGCGCTCTGCTACCCACCAATAGAACAACTGCCAAGGGCAGCAGCAACGCCAAAACCCTGCCCTTTGTCAAAGGCGTGGACGAGAGGACCTGAACCTTGCCGCTATAAAGACTTGCAACTTGGCTCAATGAGAGGCGCACCATGAGCCAAATCCAGCCAAGCAATCCTAAAATCGTAACAAGAACGACCGCTCCAAATCCAACGGAACCAAGCTCATTCAAAATAGCGGGCATGCCCTTCATGGTCAGGCCTTGTCCGCGTCCGTAAGCAATGATGGCGGCAAAAACGAGGACCAGAAACACGACGAGGATCAGATAAAAGGCGTTAATCAGGCCCACAAACAGGGACGAGATCAGGTAACGCTCCTCCATCGTGCCCCATTGAAGACCCAAAAGGCCCAACCGGATTTTCTGCGGCGGCGCTTCGCTAGCGGCCAGCCGGTAGGCCAGCCCCGTCGCAATGAGAAACCAAAACAGGCTAACGGCGATAAAGGCCACAAAAGCGAGAAAAATCTGCGGCTTTAGGTTCGCCGGGTCAACAAAGGCAAAGGCTGTTGGGATTGCGGCGACCAACATGAAGGGCACAAGGGCCGTCCTCCAAACCTTTTTGATATTGGCAAAACCATCAGCGACGATAGGGCCGAAAGGCAGTTCCTGGGACACGGTTTCACCTTGCTTCTGAAGGACCAAGGGCCTGAGCGCAGATTGAGTTCAACACCGATGGTTTAGCGGCTATAAGGCCGTCATGTCTATTGATCCTATCCATATCATTGGTGGTGGCCTAGCCGGTTCAGAGGCGGCTTGGCAGGCGGCTGAGGCGGGCGTGCCGGTCATCCTGCACGAGATGCGCCCCGTGCGCGGCACCGAGGCCCATCAAACCGAGGGGCTGGCCGAACTGGTCTGTTCCAACTCGTTTCGCTCGGACGATTGGGAGCACAATGCTGTCGGCCTGCTCCATGCCGAGATGCGCCGCTGTCACTCGATCATCCTCAGTTCCGCTGACGTCCATCAGGTGCCCGCGGGCGGCGCGCTGGCCGTGGACCGGGAGGGCTTTTCGGCGGCCGTCACTGCCCGGCTCGAAGCCCACCCCCTGATCACCATTCTGCGCGAAGAGGTCGAGGGCCTGCCGCCAGCGGACTGGGACAATGTCATTGTCGCGACCGGCCCCCTGACCACCCCTGCCCTGTCGCAAGCTATTTTGGACCTGACCGGCGAGGGGCAACTGTCCTTCTTCGACGCCATCGCCCCGATCATCCATACGGACAGTATCAATATGGATATTGCGTGGCGCCAGTCGCGCTATGACAAGGAAGGTCCCGGCGGCGACAAGGCCGCCTATATCAACTGCCCCATGAACAAGGAGCAATATGAGGCCTTTATTCAGGCCCTGCTCGACGGTCCCAAGACCGAGTTCAAGGAATGGGAGAATGTGCCCTATTTCGATGGCTGTCTGCCCATCGAGGTCATGGCTGAGCGCGGTCATGAGACCCTGCGCTGGGGGCCGCTCAAGCCCGTCGGCCTGACCAATCCGCGCGACCCGCTGGTCAAGGCCCACGCCATCATCCAGCTGCGTCAAGACAATGCGCTGGGCACGCTCTACAATATGGTCGGGTTCCAGACTAAGCTGAAGCACGGCGTTCAGGCCGATGTTTTCCGCATGATCCCCGGCCTGGAAAATGCCCAGTTCGCTCGGCTTGGCGGCCTGCACCGCAACACCTTCATCAACTCCCCTCGCCTGCTCGACACGGCCCTTCGGCTCAAGGCTCAACCGCGCCTACGCTTCGCCGGTCAGGTCACCGGCGTTGAGGGCTATGTCGAGAGCGCCGCTATCGGCCTGCTGGCTGGGCGTTTTGCCGCCGCACAGGCGCTGGGTCAGGAATTGACCCCGCCGCCACCCACGACCGCCCTAGGTGCCCTGATCGACCATATTACCGGCGGGCACCTCGAAGGCGGCGCGTTCCAGCCGATGAATATCAATTACGGCCTCTTGCCGCCGATGGAACCGCCCAAGATCGATCATGAGGGCAAGAAACTGCCGCTCAAGGAACGGGGCCGAGCCAAGAAGCGGTTAATGAGCGTGCGCGCTCTGGCCGATCTGGAAACTTGGCTGCAGGGTTAGACTTGGCCGGCCAGGCTGGCCAAGAAGATCCGCAGCGATTTTGAGAAGGGTCCGGGCCGCTTGCCCGCACCATAGGACCGCGCCAGGGCCGCTTGGGCAATGGCGGGAAAGGCTGCGACGGGCAGATCGGCCAGAGCCGAGCGCGCCGCCTTGAGGTCATAGTCAATGCGCGCCCTCGCCCAGCCTTGCGCCAAATCGGGTGACAAGCGGCCAGCCCCTAGCAGGATCCCGACCCCATAGGCTCGCGCCGCGCTTCGGATGGAATGAGGGTCTGTGCCCGGGGACAGGATCGACAGGGCGAGCGCGCTATAGACCACCTGCGTGGCATCGACATGGGCGAGAACTGCCTCTTCACTGTCCAGCATCATGCGGCCCAGATCATCAATCCGCGCCTCGATCAGGCTGTTGAGGAGCACCGGGGACAGGTCATGACGCTTGAGCACATCGGCCAAGGCTAGGGCTGCGGGGTGAGCCCTTGGCGCGAGGCCACGGCCCATCTCATCAAGGGCCTCGGACCACCAGGTCAGGCGGATTTCGCCCATAAGGGGATCGCTGACCAGATCGCGGACCTTGGCCAACTCGTGGTCGAAGGCGAGCACGGCCAGCACATCCGCCCGCGCCTGCGGATCGGCGATCAGTCGGCTGGCCAGCCACCGGTCGGGGTCCACGCGCTTGATCAGGCTGTCAATATCGTCCGTCATATCTTGGAAATGGTCCGATTTAGCCGACAAAAAAGGGGCCCGCCGTTGCCAGCAGGCCCCTTGATTGATTGATCCTGATCTTAGCCGAACAGGGTTTGGTTCATGGTCATGGTCACCAGCATGGGGATGGACAGCAGCAGGTTGGTGCGGCTGAACAGCATGGCGGTGCGACCGGCCTTGGCCTTGGCGT
>CANKPO010000222.1 GCA_947484535.1 Caulobacteraceae bacterium | reverse complement strand
GGACCGGTTCTATCCGGCCTTTGACTTCCTGTTCAATGGCGACAAGTCTCCCGCAGAGGCCGTGTCGGCCTGCATGTTCGAGACGGTCGGCACAGCCTGAATTTTCGGTCTAAGGCGGATTTGATCATGACTCCCATTTTGATGCTGGGTGCTGGCCGCATGGGCGGCGCTCTGATTGAGGGCTGGAGCCAAAAGGGTGCCTTTGGTCCGTCAGATCTGATTATTCGTGATCCCTATCCGTCGAAAGAGGCGCTGGCGGCTGCCGATGCTGGTGCGCGTCTCAATCCAGACGACGGCGTGCTGGCTGAGGCCAAGCTGCTGCTCTTGGCCGTGAAGCCGCAGATGTGGCGCGAGGCGGCGGCTCAGATCGCTGACCATCTGGCTCCCGACTGCATCATTGTATCCATCGCAGCGGGCGTTAGGTCCGCAGATATCAGCGCCGCCTTTGGGGGACGTCTGGTCGCCCGGCTCATGCCGACCACGGCGGTGGCGGTGGCCAAGGGGGTGGCGTCGATCTTTGCGCCGGATGAAAAGGCCTCCCACGTTGCCCACGCCCTGTTCGATCCCGTAGCCGTGACGGTGGATGTGGATGACGAGGCCCTGATGGACGCAGCCGTGGGCCTGTCGGGCTCTGCGCCAGCCTATCTCTATGCCTTCATTGAGGCGCTAGAAGCTACCGGCCCGGCTCACGGCTTGACGGCAGAGGCCTCGCGGACATTGGCCCGCGCCACCATCATCGGCGCGGCGGCTCTGCTCGAGGCCAGCCAAGAGGATCCGGCCGAACTGCGCAGGCAAGTCACCTCTCCGGGCGGCACCACTCAGGCGGCGTTAGAGGTCCTGATGGGAGAGGGCGGCTTTGGCGATCTTCTGGCCCGCGCCGTGACGGCCGCTGTGAAGCGGTCAAGGGAATTGGCCGGTTAGTCCAGCCCTTGCCGACCCGGCCATCGCGGTCCATCTGTAGCTCATGACCCAAAATGAGCCCTCCATCCTTGACCGTGCCGCCGATGCTGCCCTTGCGCTGGCGGCGGATCGTCCATGGTCGCAGATCAGTCTTTTGGACATTGCCGCCAAGGCCGAGGTGGGCTTTGCCGAGCTCTATGCCGCCGCCAATGGCAAGGGCGCGGTCATGGATCATCTATCGCGCAGGTTCGATCAGGCTGCTCTGCTGACGGCGGCGGAACCGGGCGAGGTGCATGACCGCCTGTTCGAGGCCGTGATGGCGCGAATCGAGGCCATGGAACCGCACCGCCACGCCCTGATCGCCATTTCCCATGAGGAGGGCCCGGCGGCCATGGCACCTCGGCTGATTGCGACCTCTAAGGCGCTTCTCGAGACCGCTGGGATCGATACAGGCGGGCTGAAGGGCATGGCGCGGCGCCTTGCCATGACCGCCGTCTGGGGCCGCGTGGTGCAGGTCTGGCGCGACGATGACGGGGCGCTCAATCGCACCATGGCCGAGATTGATCAGCGCTTAAAGGATTTGCGGCTTCAGTTGGGCCGTGTTGGGGCAGGGTTTTAAAGTAACTGCACCCTTCCTTCGCTCCGCGTCATTGCGAGGCGCATCGCGCCGAAGCAACCCAGGGGAACATCCATTCAGGTTCGCGTCAGTCCCGTGGGTTGCTTCGCGATGCTCGCAATGACGCGGTAAGAATCCAAAGCCCTCGCCCCCTTGGGGAGAGGGTTGGGTGAGGGGGACTTAAATAAACAAGGCCCCCTACGGCCCTTTGGGCCACTTCCCCCAGAGGGGGAAGATTATAGATCTGAGATCTTCCCCCTCTGGGGGAAGTACCGGCGAAGCCGGGGTAGGGGGTTACTTTGCCCCCGGTCCCTTGTCGAAGTAGCGGAAGAAGGCGCTGTCCGGGGACAGGACCATGGTGGTGTCGCCTTGGCCAAGGGCGGCCTCATAGGCCTTCATCGTCCGATAGAAGTTGGCAAAGTTCGGATCACGGCCAAAGCTGGAGGCGAAGATCGCTGCACGCTTGGCATCGCCCTCACCTCGGGTCCGTTCGGCCTCTTCGGTGGCGGTAGCCAGGGTGATGGCCACTTCCTTGTCAGCGCCCGCGATAATCTCGCGCTTGCCCTGTTCACCGACGGCACGGATCTGAGCCGCTTCCTGCTGACGCGAGGTCTGCATGCGGCGGAAGACGGCGGTCTGGTTGGCGGCGGGCAGGTCGGCGCGCTTGATCCGCAGATCGATGATCTCGATCCCCAGACGCGAAGCCTCGGCCCGGCGCGACACATCCACCAAGGTCTTTTGCATCAGGGCCGAGCGCTTGCCCGAAATGATGTCGCTGGAGGTCGCTGAACCCAGAACCTGTCTGAGGCTAGAATTGACCAGACGTTCGATCCGGTCCGCCGCCGTACGCTCGTCGCGCAAGGTGCGATAGTACTGCAGCGGATTGCTGATCCGGTAGCGGATGAAGCTGTCGACGACCAGACGTTCCTGATCCGAGGCGATGACCTCTTCTTGCTCGGCTTCTAGGGTCTGGTTGCGTTTATCGAGCAGGATCACGTTCTCGAGGAACGGCGCCTTGATCTTCAATCCGGCATCATTTTCGCCAAGGGTGGCATTGATCACGCGGACGGGCTCACCAAAGCGCACGACGATGGCCTGCTCACGCTGATCGACGACGAACAGGGTGTTGGCAATGACCACAAGCGCCACAACTACAATGGCGATATTGGCGTAGAGACGGTTCTGGTTCATGGGTTCGCTCCGGCGACGGGAACCGGCAATTGCGGCGCGTTGGACGACTGGGCTGCGGGGGCGGACGGGGCCGAAGGGGCCTGAGCGCTGGCGCCGCGTGCGCGGAAGACGTCAGGGGGCAGGATGATCGGCGCGTTGGTGTTCTTACCATCGACCAACACCTTGTTGGACTTGGCCAAGACCCGTTCCATGGTTTCCAGATAGAGCCGCTGGCGCGTTACGGCCGGGGCGCGTTTATATTCGCCATAGATCTGGTTGAAGCGTGAGGCCTCACCCTGAGCTTCACGAACGATCTGTTCGCGATAGCCTTGGCTGGACTGGACGATGCGCGAGGCGTCACCCTTGGCTTCGTTGATCACGCGGTTGCGATAGGTATTGGCTTCGTTGACCAGAGACTGAGCGTCCTGTCCGGCGGTGGCCACGGCGCGGAAGGAGTCGATGACATCCTTGGGCGGGTTGGCGTTGCGGATCTGGACGGCGTCGACAAAGACACCGGTGCCATAGCGATCCAGCATCTTTTGCATCAGCTCAGCCGCTTCGATCTGAACCTGACCGCGTCCGTTGGTCAGGACGGCTTGCAGCTTGGTCTTGCCGATCACTTCACGCATGGCGCTTTCGGCGACGGCCTTAACCGCCTCGTCCGGGTCCTTGACGTTGAACAGATATTTGGCGGCATCCGAGACGCGCCACTGAACGCTGAAGGCCAGATCGACGATGTTCTCATCGCCGGTCAGCATCAGGCTTTCCTCAGGAATTTCGCTGCCGGTCGCACCGCCAATATCAACGCGGTTGAGGTCGGTGACCTTGACCTTCTCAACCCGTTCGATGGGCGTGGGAAGGTGATAGCGCAGACCCGGGCTGTCCGAGCGCGAATAGGCCCCAAAGGTCGTGACCACGGCCTGTTCGTTGGGTTGAACCACATAGACGCCCGACAGGGCCCAGGCCCCGAAGGCGACGCCCGCAATGGCCGCTGCGGCTGAAGGGGTGAGGCCTTGGCCGCCACCCTTGCCGCCGCCAAAGCGCTTGTTCAGGCTGGCAATCAATTGACGGATCATCGCGTCAATGTCGCCGCCGCCGGGAGG
>CANKPO010000221.1 GCA_947484535.1 Caulobacteraceae bacterium | reverse complement strand
GCCGAGACCGAACCGGGACGCAGGGCGATGGCGACATTGGTGTGGCCAGAATCGCGAAGGTTCAGGGCGTGGGCGTGACCTTGGCTGCCATAGCCTACGATCGCGACCTTCTTGTCGAGGACGCGGCCAATGTCGGCGTCGCGATCGTAATAAACACGCATGATCAAGTCTCCAGACGGGTCATTCAAGAGCCCCTTCGCGGGACGCTTTTCGGAAAGGCTGCTTTCGAGCGTTTTTTTGCCCTCACGTCAAGGTCTGGGTGCATTGCGCGCAAGCTCTTGCCCTTATATGTGCTGGAATAGCCGATCTAGACCGGTCGCTTTAAGGATTATCGCCCATGTCACGACTAGCGACGCCGCATGATGTGGTGGTCTATTGGCAAAATGCCGGACCCAGCAAATGGTTCGCCAAGAACGACCGGTTTGACGAGGCCCTGAGCCTGCGGTTCGAGCCCATGCACATGGCTGCCGCACGCGGCGAGCATGATGACTGGGAAGCCCAGGGTGCCGTTGGGGCGCTGGCCCTCATTCTTCTGTTCGACCAGATCCCTCGCAATATCTACCGCAAGACGGCCCACGCCTTTGCCACCGACGGCCGCGCCCGCTCGGTTGCCCGCAAGGCCGTTGCCAGTGGATTTGATCAGGAGATGGAACCGTCCCTTCGGCCCTTTTTTTATCTGCCCTTTGAGCATTCCGAAGACCCCAGCGATCAGGCCTTCAGCGTCGAGCTGTTCAGTGCCCACAGCCTGTCCAGCGGCGATGAGGACAGCCTGAGGTGGGCCATCGCCCATAGCCAGATCATCGAACGGTTCGGGCGCTTTCCGCACCGCAATCCGGCTCTGGGGCGGGCAACCACGGTCGAGGAAAAGATGTTCCTGAGCGAAGGCGGGTTCGGCGGTTAGCAGAAAAGTTGGCTTTCTGCCGGTCAGCCCTTTAGCCTGTCCCCAGACCAAGGGTCAGAATCAGATGAACGCACACGCCCCAGCCTCTGCCGCAATGACCGCTGCCCATCCTGAACAGCAATATCTTGATCTGTTGGCTGATATTCTGGCCAACGGCTCCTTTCGGCAGGACCGTACGGGCACGGGCGCGAAAAGCCTGTTCGGGCGGCAGATGCGCTTTGATCTGGCGGCTGGCTTTCCGCTTCTGACCACCAAGAAGCTGCATCTGAAATCGATTATCGTCGAGCTTCTCTGGTTCCTGCGCGGCGACACCAACGTCAAATATCTGCACGATCATGGGGTCAGCATCTGGGATGAATGGGCCGACGAGGCCGGTGATCTTGGCCCAGTCTATGGCAAACAGTGGCGCAGTTGGGCCGCTCCCGATGGGCGCGTCATCGACCAGATGGCCCAACTGGTCCACAGCCTGAAGACCAACCCCAATAGTCGCCGCCACATTGTCAGCGCTTGGAACCCTTCTGAGGTCGACGACATGGCCTTGCCGCCCTGTCACTGCCTGTTCCAGTTCTTCGTGGCTGACGGCAAACTGTCCTGCCAGCTCTATCAGCGCTCAGCCGATATGTTTCTTGGCGTGCCGTTCAACATCGCCTCCTACGCCCTCCTAACCTTGATGGTGGCGCAGGCCACGGGGCTGGAGCCGGGGGAATTTGTCCATACGCTGGGTGACGCCCACATCTATGCCAACCATGTCGAACAGTGCGAGTTGCAACTGTCGCGCCAGCCTCGGGCCTTCCCGACCCTGATCATGGCCCCCAAGACCGACCTGTTCAGCTTCGACTATGCCGACTTCAAACTCGAGGGCTACGACGCCCACCCCGGCATTAAGGCGCCCATCGCGGTTTGAACTGCCGCTTCCCCTCCCGCCCAGAAGCGACTAAATCCATGTCATGGCTCTGATCCCTATCGCTCTCATCGTCGCTCGCGCGCGCAACAATGTCATTGGTGCCCAAGGCGGCATTCCTTGGCGGCTGAAGACCGATCTGATGAATTTCAAGGCGGTGACCCTGTTCAAGCCCGTGATCATGGGCCGCGCGACGTGGGATTCCTTGCCCTTCAAGCCCCTGCCCGGTCGGCTGAATATCGTCCTGTCGCGCGACGGCTCGTTCGAGCCCAAGGGTGCCCTGCCCTGCGAGCGGATCGATGAGGCGCTCGGCATTGCGCGCGAGCAGGCCGAGGAGGATGGGGCCGAAGAGGTCTGCGTCATCGGCGGTGCCCAGATCTATGCGGGCCTAATGCCCAAGGCCAAACGGCTCTACATCACCGAGGTCGAGACCGAGGTGGTGGGTGACACCCTGTTCCCTGATTTTGACGAAACGGAATGGCGCGAGACCAAGCGTGACGCCCATCCAGCGGGCCCTGACGATCAATTCCCCTTCATCTTTCGGGTTCTTGAGCGCCTTTAATCGGCCAGAGTCAAAACGAGCCTCTAGCAGGGGATGACGGCGCTCCACATTTCGCTAATCTGCTTCCCGAACGCCGCTCACCTGACGAGGCGGCCGCAAGAGGAAGACGTCTGTGAACATCGAACTGGTCGCCGAGAACCTACAATTTCCTGAAGGCCCTATCGCCATGAACGATGGGTCCGTGATCTTGACCGAGATCAAGCGCGGCACCCTGACCCGCGTCATGCCAGATGGTACGACGAGCGTAGTCGCAAATGTCGGCGGTGGACCGAACGGAGCCGCAATCGGCCCTGACGGCGCGATCTATGTGACCAACAATGGCGGCAGCTTTGAATGGCTCGACGTCAATGGCATGACCATCCCTGGCCCCACGCCGCCCAGCCATACGGGCGGATATATCCAGCGGGTCGACCTGACCACCGGCGAAGTCCGCACCCTCTATAGCGAATGCGATGGCAAGAAACTGGTCGGGCCAAACGATCTGGTCTTCGATAAGCAGGGCGGGATGTGGTTCACAGATCACGGCTGTTCGACCCCTGAGGGGCGCAAGTTCGGCGCGCTCTACTATGCCCAGCCAGATGGCTCGAGCATTACCCGTATCAAGGACCATTTCGTGTCGCCCAATGGCGTGGGCCTCTCACCGGATGAGAAGACCGTCTATATGGCCGACACCAATCTGGGCCGTCTTTGGGCCTTTGACCTGACCGCGCCCGGCGTGGTGTCAGAGCCGCCGCCGTTCCAACCTGCGCGGGTCGTGCACAACCTGCCTGGCTTTCAACTGCTCGATAGTCTGGCCGTCGAGGCGGGCGGCAAGGTCTGTGTCGCCACGATCATCAATGGCGGGATCACCGCTTTCGACGAAGATGGCACGACCGAGCACTATCCCTTCCCCGATATTCTGGTCACCAACATCTGTTTTGGTGGGGTGGATATGCAAGATGCCTGGATCACGGCGTCTGGCACCGGCAAGCTCTACAAATGCCGCTGGCCGCGCCCCGGCCTGAAGCTGAACTTCAACGCCTAAAAAATAGGGTGAGGGCTGAAACCGGCCCTCACCCCTCATTATTTTCGAACCGGCAGTGACCTAGAACAGGGTGCCAAGCGCGCTGGTGTTGTAGTCCAACAGCTCAGCATCGCGGCCATCGCGGACCTTTTCGACCCAATAGGGATCGACCAGCAGGGCGCGGCCCACGCCGACCAGATCGAACTCGTCATTTTCCAGACGGGTCAAGAGGGCGTCGAGCGAGGCAGGCTTTGATCCCTCGCCCGCCATACCGGCCACGAACTCACCCGTCAGACCAACAGAGCCCACCGTGATGGTTGGCCGGCCGATCAGCTTCTTGGCCCAACCGGCAAAGTTCAGGTCCGAGCCTTCAAATTCAGGCTCCCAGAACCGGCGCTGCGAGCAGTGGAAAATATCTGCTCCGGCGTCGGCCATAGGCTGGAGCCAAGCTTCCAT
>CANKPO010000220.1 GCA_947484535.1 Caulobacteraceae bacterium | reverse complement strand
GACATGTCGCCATTGACCTTAATCTTGCCCTGCATGAAGGCCATGGTGGGGTCGAGCTTGCCATCGGCCATCGACTGGAAATCGTCAAAAGCGATGACGATGGTGCAGTCAGCAGGCTTGTCGTCGTTGGTCACAGAGCCACCATCGATGTGGATGAAGCCGTCACCCTTGAAGTCAAACTTCAACGTCTTGCCGAGGCCGGAATCTTCGCCCACAGCGCCAGCCATAACGGCGGTGATTTCTTGCAGCGTAGCCATTTTACGCAGTCTCCTGAAGGTGCGCCGTTGCTTGCGCAGATGAAATTTCAGCCGGAAAACAATTGTCTGGCCGAGCGCCAATTTGCCGATAGAACCCTCAGAAGTAAACACTGCAAAGGCGTGAAATTTCGTTCATTTTGAGGGTTTAAGGGGCTTGCGAAACCGCAAAGTCATCCTATCGCTTTCGCCAATGGCGTCGAAGGTCGTGTGGTCGAAGCTAGGATCGGGTGCTTGCCCCCGCGCTGAGGACCGGCGCACGGGTGGCAAGGTCCAGACGCCGAAGGGATGATCGGTATCGTCCAAAGGATTGGCATTGATCTGGCTGGCCTCTTCGAAAACGAAGCCCGCCTCCTTGGCCAGTTGCTTGACATAGGCCTCTTGAACATAGCCGTCAGAGGCGAGGGCATCTTGAACACGATCGGGCTTGGCCCGGTGCTCTTCTACCCCAAGGACGCCGCCGGGCTTGAGGGTGGCATAGGCGGAGGCAAAGGCCTTTTCGGCGATCCCGGCCGACATCCAATTGTGCAGATTGCGCAAAAACAGCACCAGATCGGCCTTGCCATCGGGCGCGACCGGCCCAGACCTTGGCCCAAAGCTCGTGATCTTCACGGCGCGATAGAGTTGGGGCGAGGATTTGATCTTGCTGGCAAACTGCTCCTCGACCTCGGATAGGGAGGGATCTTGCGCACCGGCCTCAAGACCGGCCGCATAGAGGGTGCCGCGATTTTGCGTCAGGTAGGGACCCAAAATATCGGTGTACCACCCTGCTCCGGGCCAGAATTCGACCACCGTCATACCCGGCTTTAGACCCCAGAAGCTCAGGGTCTGGATCGGACGGCGCCAACGGTCACGCGCCTTGTCCTGCGCAGGTCGCCAATCGCCCGCAACCGTCCAGGCCAGACTGCCCACCTTGTTTGCGGCCTTTGGGTTTGCGGCCTTTGGCTGATCCGCCGCCTTGTCGTCCGAAGTGCCTTTGCGACCACAGGCACTCAAGACGAACAGAGCCGCAGCGGAGGTCAGAATAAACCGGCGCGAGGTCAAACTCAGAAGGCCCTAGCGCGGCTTACGAAAACGCAAGGTCATCCGGTCGCTCTCGCCAATAGCGTCATATTTGACGCGATCGAAAGCGGGGTTTGCAGGCTGTCCGGCTGGGGCCGATCGACGTGAGGGTGCCAAGGTCCAGACGCCGAAGGGATGGTCCTTGGTGTCCTTGGGATTGGCATTGACCTCAGAGCGCGCCTCCAAAACAAATCCCGCTTTCTTGGCTGCATCAATGACAGAGGCTTCCGACATATAGCCATCCCGGGCCTCGGGTGCCATCGGACGAGGATCGGATCGGTGCTCTTCAATGGCCAAGATGCCGCCGGGCTTAAGGGCGACGAAGGCGTCATTGAGGGTCTTGTCTAACCGGCCGGGGGCCCAGAGTAGGTTGTGAATATTGCGCGTGGTCAAGAACATATCGACCGTTCCTGCAGGCGCGAGGGGGCCGGAGGTTGCGCCATAGTTGGTCGGCTCAACCGTGCCATAGAGCTTGGTATCGGCATATTTGGCCAGAAAATCCGCCCGGCCCTTGCGTGCGGCCTCCGAGACCGTAGGGCTCGAAATATCGGCCAGCCCGACGATGTAGCGCCCGCCGGTCGCCTTGGCATAGGGCGCCAAGATCTCGGTCCAATAGCCCGCGCCAGGCATGATTTCCAACACGGTTTGACCTGGCTTCAGACCCCAGAAGGTCAGGCTTTCGAGCGGGTGACGCGCACCATCCCGGGCCACATCCTGAGCAGGACGAGACGCGCGCGAAACGGCCTCGATCAAGGCGGCATCCTTGGTGGGTTTGGCAGGCGCAGCCGCGACGGGCGCGCTGGCTAAGGCGGCGACCGCAAAAATAGACAGACCAAACCGTACCAGCGCAGATGTTGACGTCTTCATGGATCAAACCCCCAAAGCCAAAGGAAGCGGCGAACCTGACCGCTCCGGCCGATTAGCGCAACCCCGTTCGTGCAGCCTCTCTAAACTGTGAGAACCGGCCATAATGGCGCACCCCTTGCACCGGCAATTCTGATCCCCACCTATCATTCGAAGGCGCTGGATAACCGGGCCTTTCAGGATCGACGCGGGGCCCATTTGGGACTGTGTGATGGCCTGCTCATGAACCACAACCTTGCTTAACCCAAGAAGGATGTTGCTATGCGTACGACAGATTTTTCCCCGCTCTATCGCTCTGTGGTCGGCTTTGACCGCTTGGCGCAGCTGCTTGAATCCGCTGCTGCCACCGAAGGTCCGACCGGCTATCCGCCCTACAATATTGAGCGCACCGACGAGAACGCCTATCGGATCGAAATTGCGGTTGCAGGCTTTTCGCCCGACGACCTGACCATCGAGGTCAAGGAGAACCTGCTCACCGTTCAAGGCCGCAAGCCCGCCAGCGAAGAGACCAAGCGCTATCTGCATCGCGGCCTCGCAGCCCGCAGTTTTGAGCGCCGGTTCCAACTGGCTGACTATGTGGTCGTCACCGAAGCGGGCCTCGCCAATGGCCTACTGTCCGTCTCGCTAAAGCGCGAACTGCCAGAGCAGCTCAAACCCCGGCGCATTGAGATTACGACCGAGGCAGCCCCTCTGATTGAGACCACGGCCCGAGCCGCCTAACCCTCCCTAGGCGCTTGGTATAGCCCCTGCCCGCTGCGTCCTTCCCCCCGAGGACACAGAAGGGCGGGGGTTTCTATTTTGCGCCCTACGAAATAGCCAACAGACCTGCCCGCGAAAGCTCCCAGGCCAGCGGCCCACCCCGAGGCGTCCAGAGCCGCGTATAGCCTGCCGTTCCATAGCGCAGCAGGGCTGCCGTAAGGCCCTCGCCCGGTTGCGGCTCGAACAGGGCGTCGAAATGAGCGCCATGATCCGACGCCTCGACAAGCGGCTTACCCGTCGCCAGACGATGGACAAAGCCCGCGCACAGGATTCTCGCCTCGTCGGCCATGAGACCGGTTTCAAAGGGTAGGCCCGCCTCGCGCAGGCGCTCTAAGCCTTGACCTGAGGCAAAGGGGGATGGGTCTTCGCAGGCGATCACCACCCGCACCACGCCTGAACCGGCCAGACGTTCCGCGCAGGAGGCATGGCCCGACGAACGGGCACCACAAGGCTCCAAGGTCACATAGGCCGTCGCGGCAACCGCCCGCTCACCCAAGGCCGCGAGGGCCTGTTCTTCGGCATGGGGCCGCCCGCCGGGAGCTGTTGCCGCCTCGGCCAAAATCTCCCCATCCCTAGCAATGACACAGCCCACCGACGGATTGGGCCAGGTCGAGCCAAGATTGGCCATCGCTGTCGCAATGGCCCGGCGCATCAGCAGGATGTCGCCGGTGCTGAACATCGGGCTAGGCGCGCTTTGGCAGGGGCTGGGCGCGGGCCTCATCGAGATAGCGCGCCGCAACGGGCTTCAGGTCCGCGTCCAGATCGATCAGCAGGGGATTGCCGGTCGGGATCTCGACCTCGGTGATCTCGCCATCGGGGACGGCGAACAGATGCTTGACGATAGCCCGAAGGCTATTGCCATGGGCCGCCACCAGAACCGTCTGTCCGG
>CANKPO010000219.1 GCA_947484535.1 Caulobacteraceae bacterium | reverse complement strand
GTGGCCCATGACCCAGCAGCACAGCTTTACCAGTTTTGATGGCCAGACCATCGCCTATCACACCCTCGGCGAGGGGCGTCCGACCCTGCTGCTACACGGGTTCATGGCCAGCACGCAGCTCAACTGGACTGGGCCGGGGATCACCGCCAAGATCGCCGCCTTGGGCCGCAAGGTCATAGCGCTTGATTTTCGCGGTCACGGGGCCAGCGCGCCCTTCAATGGCGAGGCTGACTTTCCTCCGGACGTGCTGTCGATGGATGTCGAGGCCTCGCTGGGCCATCTGGGTTTGAGCGATGTGGATCTGGTCGGCTATTCGATGGGGGCGCGCACGGCGGTGCGTCTGCTGATCCGAGGCTTTCGACCCGGCAAGCTGGTGATGGGCGGCATGGGCGACACGGGCGCGACCACCATCGGCAATCGTATGGCCTTCTTTGAGGACAGCTTGCTCAAGGGCGAACAGGCTGCCAACCCAGCGGCGGGCAAGCGGATGGCGGCCATGTTGGCCGCGCAGGGCCTGTCTCCCCTGTCGATGCTGAAGGTTCTAAAGTCCCAACTGCCGGTCGATCCCGCAGCGCTTGCCACCATCCCAACGCCGATCCTGATCCTCAATGGCGCGGCGGACGAGGACAACGGCTCCCCCGAAGGGCTGGCCAAGCTGTTCCCCCACGCTGAGGCCAAGCGGGTCCAAGGCGACCATCTGACCGCTATTGGTGATCCCGCCCTCGGCGACCTGACGTGTGAGTTTTTGGGCGCGGGCTAGGCCGTAGCGCCCCTTAACGGAACGGTGGCTCGTCAAAGGCTCGCAGTTTGCGCGAATGGAGGTGCGCGCCTTCGCGTCTCATCAGGTCGACGGCGGTGATGCCGATCTTCAGATGCTGGTTGATGGCCTGATCGTAAAAGAGATTGGCCTGTCCGGGCAGCTTGAGCTCTCCGTGCAGGGGCTTGTCCGAGACACAGAGCAAGGTCCCGTAGGGTACGCGGAAGCGGTAGCCTTGCGCCGCGATGGTGGCGCTTTCCATATCGATGGCCACGGCGCGCGACTGGTTAAAGCGATAGGCGGACTGCGAATAGCGCAGTTCCCAATTGCGGTCGTCCGTGGTCACCACCGTGCCGGTGCGCAGCCGCTTTTTCAGAGCCTCCCCGGTCTCACCCGTGACGATCTCCGCGGCGCGGTGAAGAGCCATCTGCACCTCAGCAATGGGCGGGATCGGGATTTCAGGGCCGAGCACATCATCCAAAACATGATCATCGCGCAGATAGGCGTGGGCCAACACATAGTCGCCGATGGTCTGGCTGGAACGCAGGCCGCCGCAATGGCCGATCATCAGCCAAGCCTGAGGCCGCAGGACGGCCAGATGGTCGGTGATGGTCTTGGCATTGGAGGGCCCAACGCCGATATTGACCAGGGTGATGCCCCGGCCTCCGGGGGCCATCAGGTGATAGGCCGGCATCTGGTGCTTGCGCCACGGGCCATTGGCGACGGCGGCCTCTGGATCGGGGGTCTCAGCCGTGACCACAACCCCGCCTGCGCAGGATAGGGCGGTATAGTCGCCGCCCGCCGCCAACTGCTCGCAGCCCCAGCGGACGAACTCGTCAACATAGCGGTTATAGTTGGTGAACAGGATGAACTGCTGAACATGCTCGGCGGGGGTGCCGGTATAGTGCTTGAGGCGAGCAAGCGAGAAATCGACGCGAAGGCCATCGAACAGGGCCAGCGGCCGGTCCTCTTCCGGGTCCACGACCCAGAGGCCGTCGGCCAACTCGTCGCCAATATGGGACAGGTCCGTGGTTGGGAACCAGCGGCCAAGATCAGCCGAAACCGCGCCATCAAGCGACAGCCCTTCGGCCCCATCGAGCACGTAGGGATAGGGAATCTCTTGCTGAGACAGGCCAACCTCGAGCGTGACGTCGAAATCCTGCTGGAGCAGGGTCAGTTGCTCGACCAGATAGTCACGAAATAGGGCGGGCTTGGTGATGGTCGCCGCATAGACGCCCGGCGCTGAGAGGCGGGCAAAGGCCCGGTGCAGGCGCGGCTGCACCTCGCCGCCATGGATCAGGCGAAGTTCGGGATAGGTAAAGGCTCCCGAAGCCCGCAAGGCCGGGTCCGGCCTCTGTCCGGTCGTCAAATAGTCGCGAAGGGATGTGCGCAGGGCGCGCACCGATCTCTCATAGAGATCTTCGAGCTGGTCTAGGATCGCCAGCGGATTTTGCGTATCTGTCATGGCCATTCCTACCTGAAATGGCCATGATTGGGAAGTGGGGCCGGATGTGACCCCTATTCCGCCGGCAGCAGGTTTTCGGTGCGCTTGGACAGGAGCTTGTCAAACTCGCCCCAAACGCCTTCAGCCCCGTGCCATTGGCCCTTGGTCGCGGCCTTGGAATATTCGGTCGAGCGGGCCTCGAAGAAGTTGGCATGCTCGACGCCGGACAGCAGGACCTGCAGCCAAGGCAGCGGGTTTTCCGTCACCCCATAGACCGTCGGTAGGTCCAGCTGGCGCAGGCGCCAGTCGGCGATGTAGCGGATATAGGTCTTGATATCCTTAGGCGTCATACCCTCAACCTCACCAGCCTCGAAGGCCAGATCGATGAACTTGTCTTCGAGGCTGACCACGTGCTTGCAGCAGTCGACAATATCGTCAGCGACCGCCTTGGTGACCACGCCGGTCTCGGCATTGAAGGCGTGATAGAGTTGGACGATACCTTCGCAGTGCAGGCTCTCGTCGCGCACCGACCAGGATACGATCTGACCCATGCCCTTCATCTTGTTGAAGCGCGGGAAGTTCATCAGCATCGCAAAGGACGCAAAAAGCTGTAGCCCCTCGGTAAAGCCGCCGAACATGGCCAGCGTCCGAGCAATATCGGCATCAGAGCCAACGCCGAACTGGCCCATATAGTCGTGCTTGGCCTTCATGGCCTCATATTCGAGGAAGGCCCCGAACTCGCTCTCGGGCATACCGATCGTTTCGAGCAGCAGCGCATAGGCCGCAATATGGATGGTCTCCATATTGGCAAAGGACGACAACATCATCTTGACTTCGGTGGGCTTAAACACCGTGCTGTACCGTTCCATATAGTTGTCCGCGACCTCGATATCCGACTGGGTAAAGAAGCGGAAGATCTGGGTCAGCAGGTTGCGCTCGCCGTCATTGAGCTTGGTCGCCCAATCCTTACAGTCCTCACCCAAGGGCACCTCTTCAGGCATCCAATGGACCTGCTGCTGACGCTTCCAGAAGTCATAGGCCCAGGGATAGCGGAACGGCTTATAGGCCGCCGAAGGGGTCAAAAGACCCGGACGCGTGATCAGCCCAGGGCGGATAAGCGAAGATTGAACGGTCATCAGGTGAGTCCCAAAAGCAAATCAACGAATCGATAGCAAAGCCAAGCCAAAGGCAACGTTAGCAGAGCTACACGCTCTATCTAGGGCGCGATCATCATCCGCCCACAAGATGTTGAAGGCACTGTGGATAACAGAGCCTTAACAGCACCGGTGGGCCGACGAGAAAATTAGGCTTTCACCGCCTCGTGATCGCAAATCTAGGGGCGCGGATGGATCGACATTGAGAAGGCAACCATGGAATCACCGCCCATGCCTGCCCCGCGCACGCCAAACTCGTTCTTCATCTCTCGGTGCAGATAGCCCAGCGAAGCCTGCATCGACCCCTTGCGCCAACCAAATCCAGCCTGACTATCGCCAATAATGGCGGCTGAGGGATCAACCGACCAACCGCTGCGACGCAGATCGCCGGTTTGGCTGTCACGGGTCATGTTCAGGCCCACGGCTCGGCCACTGGCAGCAGCAAACAGGTACCAGCGCCCTTGGTCGCCATAGCGCGCGCC
>CANKPO010000218.1 GCA_947484535.1 Caulobacteraceae bacterium | reverse complement strand
CTCGCGGTCGCCCAGAAAGCCAAAGCTGGTCATCTGCCGCACCCGCGACACCAAGGCCTTGTCGTGATGGGCCAGATAGCCGCCCTCACCAATGCCCAGCGCCTTGGTCGCATGCAGGCTGATCACCGTGGGCAAGGGACAGGAATCGACCGCATCAAAGGCCGCCGCCGCATCGACAATTACCTCAATCCCGGTCTGCTCGCGAAACCGGCACCAGCCCTCGAGCGGCGGCATATGACCATGCGGCGCCACGACGATCAGGGCACTGACCGGCCCGGGCGCCTGGGCCAACGTCGCCAGCACCGCCTGCGGATCGAGCGCGCCGGTCTGCGGATCCACATCCACGAACCACGGCACCAACCCCGCTTGGATCACCGCATGGGCCGTCGCGACAAAGGTCCAGGACGGCACGACACACAGGCTCCCCGCCGCCAGACCCATCGCCTGTAGCGTCAGGGTGATCAGCTGAGTCGCATTGGACCCCGTCGTCACATGCGCCCCCGGCCCCAGCCGCTCCGCCAGCCTCTGTTCAAGGCCAAGGATCATCGGTCCGAAATTGGAATACCAGCCAGACCGGTCCACCGCCTCCAGATAGGGCGCCAAGGCCTGCGCCGACGGCAACATCGGACGCGCGACGGGCAGGGTCGGTAGGGGCGCGGAAGATGCAGGCCCAGAGGATTCAGGCAAAGGGGTTTGGGGCGCAGCCGCTAAGGGCACAGCCTCTATGGGGCGTTTGAAGGCCATCACCAGATTCGCCCTCCCATTCGACGATGCCCCTTGCGATCCACACAGAGGGGCGGCGCACAGAGCCCCAGGCGCCACCGGCGCGACTCTCTTTAGACTCTGATCATAAACCTATTCATGAATCACTAAAGCGCTGAACTGCAAAGCCCTGATGGCGCGCGGCCCAAAGAATAGCCATGAATACCCGTATGATTAGTGAAAGCTATTCTACACCCTAGGGTATTGACGACCTTCCCTTTTGATTCTACGAAAATGAAGCCTTGGGGGCAGATGTCGTCACGAAGACGCACAGCCTGCGACCGTCACGGCGTCAAACTGACTCTCAAAGGACCTCTAGGGGGATCAACCAAATGTCTATGAAGAAAATTCTTATGGCGGCTGCGGCCGTTACGGCCCTGACGGCGGGCGTGGCCAATGCGGCGACACTGGATCTAACCAACTCGACCATTGGATCCACGAACCTCGCCCAAGCGGGAGGCACTTCGTCTACTACGGTCTCAGAGCCCTACACGATTGCAAGCGAACTCAATGCGCCAGGGAGCATTCCCTCTGTGCTGCAGTTTGTGCCGACTGGATCGATTGCTGCTGGAACCTACCTCGTGACGTGGACGATTTCGGGCGGCACCTTTGACACGACCTCTGTTGTCTACAGTGGAGTTCAAACCGTCCTAGCCACGGTTACTGCTCAAACCACTTCGCCCAGCACGGGCTCTGCGACAAGTCTGACAGGAATATTCTCTTCCACCAACACGCCGACGAGTTTCAAGGTTGCTGTACCGATTATAACGGGAACCGGAAAATCTCCTGTCGTGATCACAGGTAGCATCACCACCCAGCAGGGCGTAGCCGTTGACGGTGGGGCAATCGCTGCTCAGACCGTGATCGACTATCGCGCAGGTTTGAAGCTTCAGTCTACGAACCGTACGGCAACCCTTGCTTTGAGCACGTTCAAGCAATTCTACGGATGGGATGCATCGGCGACACCGGCGGCCAATACGTCCTCGAAGATCTCCAACGCTGTGATTGCAACCGCGGTCGGCTATGCGGCCAACGATAATCCAACCGCTGCGTCTGATGGCCGTACCAGCGACTTTGTGTGGGCGGCCCCCGGAACCGCAGGCGCAGTTGGAACGAAGGTATCAGGAAACGTCGGAACGCTCGTTTCTTCATCGAGCATAACCATTTCCGGTTCATTCTCAGCGTTCCAGCCGGTTCTGGCTTCTGCTTCTCCTACGGGTGGCGTCACTACCGATTATGCGTTCACCAACACCCAATCGCCGACCACGCTGGGTACGGGATCTATGACCCTTACCGGAACACAAAGCTCCGCCTTTAACGCCGGGACAGCGGTGATCGGCCTGCTGCCACTGGATTCAACGGCTTTGGTAGCGGGATCGGAGTCGACCTATTCGATCACAGCCACACCTTCGGCCCAGACGGGATATACTGCGCAAACCTACGCGGCAAAGTCGCTGGGCTCTGTGGTATTTGAAGGAACCACGATCAATGCCCCTTGGGTCGGCGACGGCACCAACGGTATTAACACCACGATCCGCTTGAACAACCAATCGGCAACTGCAGCGATCCCTTACGTTCAAGTGAAGTTAATATCGCCGTTCACTACGGGAACCTCGGGCTCAGTGGCTTCGACAGCAACCTGTTCGGTTGGAGCGGTACCCGCTGGCGGTGAACTCTTGATCACAAGCGAGAAACTTCAGGCATGCTTCGGTAATTTCAAGCGCGCTGATGTGACGGTTACGCTTGGAGCAGGTGTCGCAACGGGTGTCACAGCAAAAATGCGCACAACGGCAGTCAATGGAACCGTTAGCGAAGTGACCCTTGGTAAAGGCTCCGGTACCGCTCTTGCCTTCTAATCTACGCTCTACATCCCAAGGATCAGGGGAGGGCTTTGCCCTCCCCTTTTTCTTTGGCTATGGTGGGGCTGTTGGTTTTGGATGATGACGCCCTATGACGGATCTTTTGGCCTTGGGGCCTGTGGCCATTGTTGGCATGCATCGGTCGGGGACCTCTTGCCTGGCGGGCTGTTTGGAAGATTGCGGTCTGGTCTTGGGCCTGGTCAATCGCGCCGCGCCCCATAATCGCAAGGGCAATAATGAGAACGAGGCCCTGCGCGCCGTCCATCACCGCATCCTAACGGGCCGAGGCTTTGACTGGGACAATCCGCCCACGTCCCCCATCGTCTGGACCGCGCAAGAACGGGCCGATCTTGCCGCCCGTCTGCAAGACTATGACCCGGCCCATCCTTGGGGCTTCAAGGACCCGCGCACCCTCTTTTTGCTCGATGGCTGGTTCGATCTGGTCCCCGGCCTGCGGCTGGCGGGCTCGTTCCGTCACCCCCTTGAAACCGCCGCCTCCCTGACCACCCGCGATGGCTTTTCCACCGACAAAGGCCTTGGCCTCTGGCAAGCCTATAACCGCCAGATGCTGTTCTGGCACGCCCGCGCGGCCTTCCCCATGGTCTTCTATGACTCTGATTCGGCTCGCTATTTGACGGAGGTTCAGGCCATGGCCGGCGCCCTCGGCCTCGACGCCTCGGCCCCCATCCGCTTTCGCGATGAGAGCCTGACCCACCATGCCGTAGCCGCCGCGCCCCCCTCTGACTGCCTGTCCCTCTGGCACGATCTGCACGCCGCCCGCACCCCTCGGGGCGTGCCCTAGCATGCCCAAGATCAGCTATATTGTCGGGGCCTTCGACATGCGCCGCGAGCTGCCGCGCACGGCCCTGTCCCTCTGTGCCCCCTATCAGCGCGCCATGGAACCCGGCGATATCGAGATCCTGATTGCCGATAATGGCTCCACCGATCCGGTCGATCCGGCCTGGTTCGCCTCTGTCCCCGCCGATGTGCGGGTGCTGCGTTATGAGGCCCTCGGCCGCTCGCCCGCCATCGCCCTGAACCGTGCGGCGGCTCTGGCCACCGCGCCAGTGATTGGCATGGTCATTGACGGTGCCCGCATGGCCAGTCCCGGCGTCAGCGCCCTGGCCCTGTCGGCTCTAGCCACCCATCCGAACGCCGTCGTCACCACGCTTGGCTTCCATCTCGGCTATGAGACCCAGCAGGTCTCGACGACCAAGGGCTATGACCGCGCGGTCGAGGAT
>CANKPO010000217.1 GCA_947484535.1 Caulobacteraceae bacterium | reverse complement strand
CTGGATGATCAGGCTCGGATCGCGACGCCGAAAGACGCCCTGACCTCTGGGGCCAGCCATCTGGTGGTCGGACGCCCCATTACCGCAGCGAGCGATCCTCGCGCCGCCGCACAGGCCATTGTTCGCGAAATCAGCGCCGTCTGAACCGTCAAAAATCGACGGCAATCCCTTTGCGTTCCCAATCGCCAAAGCGGGTGGGTTCGGGACCCTTATAGCCATTGCGTTCAGGGGCGATCAGAAGGGCCTCTGCCTCGGCTCGGCGGGCCGCCGCCTCTTCCAAGGCCCGCATTGCCGCAGCGCTAATGGGCTTGTCGGTCGCCGCCCCTATGGGGTCTAGCGGTTGGTCATCTTGGGGCTGTTCAAGGTCTGGGGTCATGGTTTTTTCCAAAGGGAGCAACCACGTTCTTGCGAAACATCAACGCAGCCTCCACCTATGGCTTTGGATTTAGACCGAGCGGCCCCGAAATCCAAGTCAGGGCACCACGAACAGACAGAGATAGGCCATGAACCACTTCAAGACCTTCATTCTCATTGCCGCCATGACCGCCCTATTTATGGTCATTGGCTTCATGATCGGCGGACCGGCCGGTATGGGGCTGGCCTTTGTCTTTGCCGCCGGGATGAACCTGTTCACCTA
The DNA here is from genome assembly GCA_947484535.1 of Caulobacteraceae bacterium. Classification (GTDB taxonomy): domain Bacteria; phylum Pseudomonadota; class Alphaproteobacteria; order Caulobacterales; family Caulobacteraceae; genus CAISGS01. Next base: position 3,231 of record CANKPO010000217.1, on the reverse strand, counting down.
CTGGAACGCCGACAGCATCGTGCTGCGGACCTATCATGCCCGTGAGGTTGAGACCGACGACCCCAACCCTCAGGTTCGGCAATATGTCGCCGATGTTGAGGCCTTGGCGCTGAATGCCGATCTGCCCCGGCCGCGGATCTGCATCATTGATAATGATCAGCCCAACGCTTTTGCCACCGGCCGTGACCCGGCCCATGCGGCGGTCTGTGCCACTACCGGTCTGCTGTCGATGCTGACGCGTGAGGAGATTCGCGGCGTCATGGCCCATGAGCTGGCGCACGTAAAGAACCGCGACACCCTGACCATGACCATCACCGCCACCTTTGCCGGGGCCATCGGCGCCTTGGCCAATTTTGGCATGTTCTTTGGCGGGCAGGATCGTGATCGGCCCGGCGGCATCATCGGCACCATCGCTCTGGCCATTCTGGCCCCCTTGGCTGCAGCCTTGGTGCAGATGGCGATCAGTCGGTCTCGCGAATATGAGGCCGACCGTGTCGGTGCCGAGATCGCCGGGGATCCCCAAGCCTTGGCCCGCGCCCTTCAAAAGATCGAGGGCATGGGCAAGGCGGGCGTGGTCAATCACGATGCGGAGCGCAATCCCGCAACCGCCCACATGTTCATCATCAATCCCCTGTCGGGCCAAGGCGCGGACAACCTCTTCTCCACCCACCCGGCGACGGCCAATCGGGTCGAGGCCCTGATGAGCTTAGCCGCCGCCATGCCTCGCCGGAGCAGCCGAGGCTCGGCGGTTCCCCTGACCGATGATGGGGCGCAAAAGGGTCCGTGGAGCTAGGCCAAAGGGTCATTTCCAAATTTAGGCTTGTCAAACCGGTCCAGAGGGCGTCCTTCGCCCGATCTCTGTGCTTTTTCCCCCGGGCAGAGACCAACAGGACCCCAGACCGCCTATGACCACCCAACCGCCTTCTTCTGGCCAGCCGCCTCGCTCTGGACAACCCGCACGTTCGGGCAAGGTCCGTCACGCACCGCCCAGTGCCGCCGTTGTTGCAGGCCTGCCCGCGCGTGAAGCGGCTCTGGATATTGTGATCTCAGCCCTAGAGCGCCGCGCCGGTTTGGATGAGGCCCTCGCCCGTCCCGGCATGGGCGCGCTTGCCCCCCGCGACCGTGGCTTTGCGCGCATGTTGGCCATGACCGTGCTGCGCCAGCTTGGCGCGCTGGATCGGGCGCTGGACTCGCGGATGCATAAGCCGCCGCCAGAAGCGGTTCGCAACCTTCTGCGTCTGGGCTTGGCTCAAGTCCTATGGCTCGATACCCCCGCCTTTGCCGCCGTTTCCACCACCTTGGCCTTGGCCGAGGCGCGCAATGATACAAGACCCTTTAAGGCCCTGATCAATGGCGTTCTGCGCGGACTTCTGCGCGAACCGGCCGAGCCTTCTGGCCCTGAGGCGCTGGCACCCGAATGGCTGATGGCCCGCTGGACCGCCGCCTATGGTCGGGGTCAGGCCCTCAAGATCGCCGCCATGATTGCCGAGGAACCGGCAACCGACCTGACGCTGCGCGACCCCGCTGACACAGAGGCCCTGCTCGAGGCCTTAAATGAAATGGTGCCAGACGGTACAGAAGAGGCTGTGGTCGGCGCCGATAGCCTTGCCCCAATCGCCTCTAAGGCCGCCGCCCTTCCCGGTGGTAGCCTGCGCGTGACCCGGCGCGGCGATGTGGCCGAATGGCCCGGCTTTGATGAGGGTCGCTGGTGGGTTCAGGACGCCGCCGCAGCCATTCCAGCCCGCTTGCTCGCGCCAAAGCCCAGTGACAAGGTGCTCGATCTTTGCGCCGCCCCCGGTGGCAAGACCCTTCAGTTGGCTGCGATGGGGGCTGTGGTGACGGCGCTTGATCGCTCCGAGAGCCGCCTGAAGCGCCTGACCGCCAATCTGGACCGCACAGGTCTGAGTGCGGAGTCTGTTGCCGTTGAAGCCACCGCTTGGCGAGATGGACGAACCTTTGACGGGGTTCTGCTCGATGCCCCCTGCATGGCCACCGGCACCTTCCGCCGTCAGCCCGATGTCCTGTGGGCCGCGCGTCCGGGGGATGTCGCCACCCTAGCCGCCTTGCAGTCCAAGCTCTTGGATGTGGCGGCTCGCGCCATCGCACCGGGCGGTCGGCTGATCTATTGCGTCTGTTCGCTGGAAACCGAAGAGGGCGAGGGCCAGATCCGCGCCTTCTTGAAGCGCCGTCCTGACTTTGCGCTTGAGCCCATGAGCCCCGGAGAAGGCGGTGCGCCGGAGGCGAGCCTGGCCGAACGCGGCTGGCTGCGCATCCTGCCCCATCAGATGGAGGGCGGTATTGACGGCTTCTTCATCGCCCGGATGAAACGGGCCGACTAGGACGGTTTAGGATTAGGCTGCCGCGACCGCGCGGCGGCGGCGCATGGCCAAGAGGGTCGCAAAGACAAGCAGACCCAGCATGGCGATGCTGAGGCCATTGATGCCCATCAGATAGAAACTCGGATGTTTGCCGGGTTCTTGAAAATAGATTGCGTGAAGGGTCATGGAGGCCCCCTGCAAGATCAGGGCAAAGCCAAGCCATGTGTTGCGGAATCTAAAGGCCAGCGCCAACAGCGCCAAGGCCAAGATCCAGTCCGCCAGCATGATACTGCCAATTGGAATCTGCTCACCCGTCAGGGTCTGACCAAAGAGTGCGCCTAGCCAGGTCAAGCCAATCGCAAGGGCCGCATAGCGCTCCGCTGCACGGCCCCAGACGCCAGCAAAGGCAAGGCTTGCCAACAGCATGACTTGGGAGACAGCAAAGAGAATTTCATAAAGCATGGGTGAGTCCGCGCGACAGGCACGGACTCGTCTACAATCTTTGCGTAAATAATTTGTAATCGAGGGTTTAGCCCGCAATGCGATCGATCGTCGCGGAGCCGGTTACACTATCCTCAAGGATTGCAGATTTCTTGAAAACCCCAATCAACTTGGTACGGATGCCGACGCGCAGCTTTGCTTCGGCCAGTTCGCCATGGGTCTCGACTACCGCCGAACGAGCAGCGGAAAGGGCCGCGATGGCCTGAGCCAACTGGGCGGGTGCCCGATCCCCAACGACCGCAGAGATGCGCAGGTCCTGACGGGCTTGAAGCATAGCTTGCAAGAGCTGTGACGCCTCAATCAGAGCAACATCAATCGCATTTTCAGTCGCAAACAGACGATTCGCAACAGTTTGAGCAACCAGAACCTTATCCACGCAGCAATCTCCATTGGTTAATGAATTCCTAAGTTT
>CANKPO010000216.1 GCA_947484535.1 Caulobacteraceae bacterium | reverse complement strand
TGTGACCAACCATAGACTGGATTTGTGTCAGTTTGGATAGGGCTTTGCGGTCAATCTGCCCGTGTATATGACCTGCAAAATTCAATCAAAACTATAAATTTTCTATAATAAAAACCCCCGCAAAAGCTATTATCTGATCAGATATTAAATAAACAACTAAATAATACGAGCCGATATGTTCTCCATAATTGTGTATTATTGACCTAATCCAGAAATGATTAGATACTCAATGAGTTTCAATTTTTAGAAGGGTGTTATGACATGCGTTTATCTCCCATTTCCTTGTTACTCGTTGCTACGTCCTGTGCCGTTCTTTCAGCCTGTACGCCAAAACCAACCGCACCGACCGTTGATGTTACGGCGGTTGAGTTGGCCGTAAGGACTGATGCTAATCAGTTGGTCGCCGACCTGAATGCGCGCGATGCTGTCAAGGCTGTCTCTCGGGATGCGGCGGACATCGTAAACATGCAACATGGCGTGGCGAACTATGTCGGCATTGACGCCGATCTGGCCATGACCAAGCAAATCGTTTCTGATCCCAACATGAAACTTGCCGTTAGCAATGAGGTGGTCGATGTCGCCGCCTCCGGAGACCTTGCGGTCTATCGCTCGACCTACACCTACACCTTCACCAAGCCCGGCACCCAAGAAGCCACGACGGAAACGGGTAACTTCCTGCTCGGCTATAAGAAGCAGGCCGATGGTAAGTTGAAGCTCGCTTGGACGATGCTATCCGATACCCCGGCACCAGCGCCCGCTGCTGCACCATAGCAGCAAGGCCTAAATCGACTCTAGCCCTCCTCTGTCGGTCCGCGATCGCGATCGGCAGAGGGGGTTCGACCCGCTCAATAGCTCTTGGGCAGGTCGAGAACCTTCTCAGCAATGAAGCTGAGGATGAGCTGTTCGGTGATGGGGGCCAGACGCGTGATGGCCACCTCGCGATAGAGCCGCTCGACGTGATATTCCTTGGCATAGCCAAAGCCGCCATGGGTGGCGATGGACTGCCAGCAGGCATCGTGACCGGCGCGGGCGGCGAGGAACTTGGCACTGTTGGCCTCAGCGCCGCAGGGCAGGCCCTGATCGTAAAGCTCCGCTGCCTTCATCGCCATCAGCCAAGCCGACTCCAGATACATCCAACGCTCGGCCAAGGGGTGCTGAATAGCTTGGTTCTGGCCGATGGGCCGATCAAACACGATGCGGTCCTTGGCATATTGGGTGGCGCGGCGCAGGGCGTCTTGGCCGATGCCGATGGCCTCTGCCCCGATCAGGATCCGCTCAGGATTGAGGCTGTGCAGGATATAGCCAAAGCCCTTGCCCTCCTCGCCGATCCGGTCCTCGTCGGGGATGAACAGGCCGTCGATGAAGATGGCGTTGGAGTCGACGGCCTTGCGGCCCATCTTGGGAATGAGATGGACGTCGATCTTGCTGCGGTCGAGGTCGGTATAGAAGATGGTGATGCCATCGGTGGGCCGCGCGCAATCTTCGAACTTGGTGGTCCGGGTCAGCAGCATGATCTTGTTGGCCACCTGCGCCGTCGAGGTCCAGACCTTCTGGCCGTGGACGACATAGCCACCCGGCACCTTCTCGGCAAAGGTGGTGATGCGGGTGGTGTTCAGGCCTGCATCGGGCTCGGTAAAGCCAAAACAGCACTGATCCTCGCCGGATATCAGCCGAGGCACCCAGCGGCTCTTTTGCTCATGGGTGCCCTTAACGACGATGGGGTGGGGCCCAAAGAGGTTGATATGGACCGAGGAGGATGAGGTCATGCCGCCGCCGTGGCTCGCCACCTCATGCATCATGATCGTCGCTTCGGTCACGCCCAGACCCGCGCCGCCATAGGCCTCGGGCATGGTGATGCCGAGCCAGCCAGCATCGGCCATGGCGCGGTGAAACTCCCGCGGAAAGACCCCGTCCTCATCGCGCGCCAGCCAATAGTCATCGCCAAACCGGCTCACAACCGCGCGCACCCCCTCACGGATGGCTTGGCGTTCTTCAGGTGTGGGGAGGGGACTGGTGGCGGTCATGGGCGGACTCTTTGGGTTCAGATGGCCTATGTCCGCCCGGTTGGTCAGACCTGTCAAATGGGGATTGTCTCGCCCTCGTGATGGGCCTTTCGCTGCGGACTTGGCTGCCTATATAATCATTATCGAACGGACCGCGTCGTTACGCGCTGAGGAGATACCACCATGGCTGATGATGCACCGCCGCTCGTCTTGACCCTGACGCCGCTCAATCCGGTCTTTAGGGCCGATCCCTATGCCATCCTCAACAAGTTACGCACCGAGCATCCGGTCATGCGCGACGACATGGCGGGCGTGTTCTTCATCAGCAAGCATGAGGATGTGCGGGCCATTGTCACCGACCTGACCCTCTGGCGCGGGGCCGAGCATGCCGAAGAGGCTGCGGTCCTGACCCGGCGAGCACTGATGCAGCCCGTTGACCCGATAAAGGGGCCGCCTCGCCAGTCGATCCTGACCATGGACAATCCCGACCATGCCCGCGTGCGCGGTCCTCTGGCCCAGGCCCTCTACAAGCGGGTCGCCAAGTTTCGGCCTGAGGTCGAGCGGATCGTCGATGAGGCGCTGGACCGGATAGGGGATCGCAAATCCTTCGACCTGATGGCCGATTTCGCCCTGCCGATCCCCATCGATGTCATCGCCGCCATCTTGGGCGTCGAGCATGGCATGCTGTCAGAGTTCCGCACCTGGTCCGAGGGTATCATCCAGACCCTCAATCCGGTTCGCAACGACGAACAGACTGCCGAAATGACCCGCTGCTCGGAGGCCTTGAGCCTCTATATGAACGCCCTGATGCAGGAGCGGCGCGCCGTTCCGCAGGATGATCTCTTTACCGATATGGTCACCCTTCAGGCCGAGGGGGCGCAGATTGATGATGTCGATCTGATCATCAACCTGTCGGCCCTGCTGGTCGGCGGCAACCTGACCACAACCGACCTGATCGGCAATGGCGTGCGCCTGTTCATGCTCAATCCCGGCGAGTTGGATAAGCTCAAGGCTGATCCGTCACTGATCGGGGCGGCGGTCGAGGAGATCTTGCGCTTCGATCCGCCGGTGGACATTACCGGCCGCATCGCCTCGCGCGATATGGAGGTGCGTGGCTGCCCGATCCGCAATAGCCAATCCATGCTGGTCTCGCTGCGGGCCGCCAATCGCGATCCAGACGTGTTCGAGGACCCTGACCGGTTCAACATCACCCGCAAAAAGGCCCCCCATGTCGCGTTCGGCGGCGGGGCCCATATCTGCATCGGGGCGCCCCTTGCGCGGCTCGAGGCGCAGATCGCCCTGACCAAGCTATTTGAACGCTTCCCCGACATGCGCCTGGCCGATCCAGACAGCCCCGCCGAGTGGCGGCTCTTGCCGTTCTTCCGGGGCCTGGAGCAGCTTCAGGTCGTGGTCTGATTGACGGATTTGTGAAGTTTTTACGATTTGGACTAGGAATCAACCTAAGATCATTATAAATATGTTGGCTACTTCAGATCTATTTTGTGGCTCTCTAGGGCTTGGGTGGTAAGCGCGCGTTACGCCACCCGTGAACGGCTGTCACTTGGGCCATAGGATAGACGAGAACCACGAGATATTTGGGTTCAAAGGCCATGTCAGAGATCAGCCTTCAACATGCCGAACGGATTTTGACGTCCGTGCGTCAGTTTCAGGCCGTTTTGAAGGTCGTTCGCGCCCGAGAGCTCTTCGCTGGCGAGGGGGTAACGGTAAGGGCCAAACTGAAGAAACATTCAGATTGGAATCGCTATTCGAGCGGGCGTCAAGATCAACTTGAAATGATCCATGTTAAGCTAAACCGGATAGAGTCTGTCAGAGCCGAGCATGATGCCTTAGTCAAATGCTTGCCCCTAAC
>CANKPO010000215.1 GCA_947484535.1 Caulobacteraceae bacterium | reverse complement strand
TCGATGTCGCGGACCAGAAGGACAATATGGTCGATTTCGGTCAGGGACACAGGCTCAGGTCCCTAGGGCTTCAGCATCCGGCTCAACAGCGACGATCTTGGGCATCAGGAGGTGAACCCAGCCAAAACCCAGCAGATAGGACACCGAAGCCAGCCCCAAGAGCGGGCCGTAACCAATGCCGGCGGTCAAGATCATGCCCGTCGCCTGTAGGATGGCTGTCCCGGCCATATTGCCGCAAAAGGCACCGATACCGATCACGGTTCCGACCTGCCGCGATGGCGTCACATCCGTGGCCAGCGAGAAGATATTGACCGAAAAGACCTGATGGGCCCCAAGGGCGAGGCCCAAAATGGCGGTCGCTACCCAATAGTTCGGCACATAGGACACAAAGAAGATCGGCGTCACCAGCAAGGCGGCCAGCAAGAGAGAGCCCTTACGCGCCGTGTTCAAACCCACTCCCCGGGCCATCAACTGCCGGGGTAACCAGCCGCCGAATAGGGACCCGAAAGCGCCGCAGCAATGGATGATCGCGAGGGGCACGGCATATTGCGCAAGGCTGAGACCAAAGATCTTGTTGAACAGGTCCGGCATCCAGAACAGCAGGAACCAATAGATCATGTCAGACATGACCTTGCCGCCTGCCACGGCCCAGGTGCCCTTGGTGCTCAAAACATCACGCCAACGCACACGATCTGCCGCGGTCGGGTTCACATGGGCGGCATGTTCAGAGCCCTTGCCCGGCGCAAGCGCGTACCAGGCCACGACCCAAATCAGTCCCAGCACGCCCATCACCACAAAGGTATTGGCCCAGCCAAATTTGAGCGCGAGCCAGGGGATCATCAGAGGGATCAGGATCGCACCGGCAATACCGCCAATCGCGCTCATGGTTCCAAGCGCAAAGGAGCGGTCCTCATTGCGAAACACCGCCGCGATGGTCTTGATATTGGTCGGAGTGCCCATGGCCTCTGTGGCCCCGAGCGTAGCGCGGGCGAGGGTGAACTCCCCCATGGTCCGCGCAAAGGAGTGAACAATTGCAGCAATGCTCCAACTGCCCACGCCCAAAGGATTGGCGCGCCGCCAGCCGATCCGGTCGACCAGCCAGCCGGTACCCAGCAAGGCGATGGCCGCCGAAAACTGGAATACGGCCGCCAGATGGCCATAGTCCGCGTCGGTCCAGTTCAAGTCTTCCTGCAGCATCGGCTTGAGGATGGAGACGATCTGACGATCAGCGCTGTTTAGCAAACTGGCCGTGATCAGCATAAAGACGATCAGTCTCGTGCGAGGAGTCCACATTGACGATTTCATGCGACGACCCCTGAAGTTCGCTGGAGGCTTGAGGTTAACAGTATGAATTTCAACTTAAATCATGGCGGTTCAAGCGGAAAGGGTCGATGGCGGCTAAGCCATCGACCCCCCAGGCTAAGACTAGAAGTTCTTGCGCAAAATAAGGCCGAAATAGCGGTTGAAGTCGCGCGGAACCTGCCCGATCAGACCGCCGTTCGCCTGAGAGATGAAGGTGCGATATTGCTGATCCAAGATATTGCGGACCACCAAACGCGCGGACCAATCGCTCACAGTGTCGGTCAAGGCCACCGACGCGTTCCAGACGCCATAGCTTGGCGAGATCGTGTCAGGCGTTTGGGTGATGCTGTTTTGCTGTTCTGACTGCCAGGTATAGTTGGTGTTCAGATCCACAGACATGCGGTCGGACTGATAGGCCACATATTGCGCCCGCACCGAGACCTTGTCCTTTGGTGCCAAGGGCAGGGTCTTACCATCGACCTGGCAGCTGGCGGCGGCGTTTGGCGGACAGTTGAACTTCTCAATCCGAGCATCAAGGTGAGTGTAGTCGACCGACAGGGTGAGATTGTCGATGAACTTCGCCACGGCATCAATTTCAATGCCCTTGGTCGAGACATCACCCGCATTGATCAAGCGCGTGATGATCGCGCCTGCGACGATATCGGGCTGGTTGGCCTGATAGTTGGACACATCATCATTAAACACAGCGACGTTGAACTGAAGGCGGCGGTCGAACAGCCGCGACTTGAGGCCCGCTTCGAAGGCCTTGGAGGTTTCTTGGTTCAGGGTGTTGGTCTGCAAGGCCGTCTGATTGAAGAAGACGTTGAAGGCTGGGCCCTTATAGCCACGCGAATAGGTGACATAGGCATGGGTGCTGTCATTGACGTCATATTGCAGACCCACGCGGCCAGCATAGTCTTTCACATGGGCTGAGCCCTCACCCACGAACGAGGGGTTGATGCCCGGAACCGGCGTTGGCGATGTCGAGAAGCGCGACGAGTAGAAGCGTAGCTTGTCGTCAACGAGGCGCGCACCCACGAGCGCACGGAAGCGCTCGGAGAAGTTCAGGTTGGCTTCACCAAAGACGGACTGGTGGGTCGGTGTGGCGCCGAACTGGTTATAGCCGTAGTTGGCAACGGTTGAGCCATTGGCCAAAAGCTGCGTCGTGTCGCGCCGATAGTCTTCCTTGTCCGGGGCATGCATGAAGTAGAGGCCCACGACATAGTCGAGGAACTTGCCCTTTGGTGAGCTCAAGCGGAACTCTTGGGTATATTGCTTGGTCCAAACATGGCCGAGATCGACCTGCTGGGTTGGCGTGAGGCTGGTCAGCTTCGAATAGCCATCCAGATCGCCGCGCTGGACATTGCGCCAATAGCGGAAGGCCGTAATCGAGGTCAGATCAAAACCGCCCAGCGTATAGTTCGCCTGAACAAAGGCACCCGAATTCATGTCCAAAACGCTCGAAGGCGAGTTGAGCGACACGTCGGTATTGTCCATCGAAGCGGTCAGCCCTTGAGCCGCCAAGATCTTTGGCAGGTTGACGCTGTTGGTCCGAACGCCGCTCGGATAGCCGATATTGTAGGTCGCGACATAGATGGCGCCGGTCGATTTCAAGTTGGAATCTGTATAGTCGACGCCTGCCAGAACGCTAAAGTTCTCGGTCGGGGTGAACAGGAGCTTGCCGCGGAAGCCTTGGCTCTTATAGCCGTTGTTCTTGGTGCCATTGAAGATGTTGTCGACATTGCCTTCATAACCGCTGGTCACGCCAGCCAGTCGGCCGCTGAGGATGCCCTTAACAATCTCGCCGTTTACCGCGCCAGAAATGCGGTATTCGTTGCCCTGATAGTAGGCGCCTTCAATGTGGGCGCTGGTCTCAGGGGTTGGATTGGCGGTGATGATATTGATCACGCCGGCCGAGGCGTTCTTGCCGAACAAAGTGCCTTGCGGGCCGCGCAGCACCTCGACCCGGTCCAGATCGACAATGTCGGTGACCATCTGACCGGGGCGGGCCAGAACCACGCCGTCGACGACAGTCGAGACGGTCGGTTCAGCGCCGGGCGAGGTGGTGATGGTGCCCAGACCGCGGATCAGCAGCGAGGCGTCCTTGTTCGAGGGTGAGGTGCGGGTCTCGACACTGGGGATCAGGGCCACCAGATCGACAATATTGTTACGGTTTTCTTGGCGAACCAGAGCGCCGCTGACGACGCTAACCGCGACCGGCGTGGTCTGCAGCGACTCGTTGCGAAGACGGGCGGTGACAACCACCTCTTCAAGCTGATTGGCGGAGTTGGTGTCAGTCGAAGCCGCTGCAGTTTGGGCCATCGCCGCGCCAGCAAGGCTTGAGCTTGCCAAGAGCGCCGCAACGAAAGCGCCCCGCGTTGTATTTTTCAGCAGGATGCTGTTGGTCGTCTTTACGGACATTTGTGGTTCCCCTTGTCTTCCGTTTGTTTCAGTTCAGTTTTTTATGGGGCTAGAGACCAAGCTCTGCCATCTCTACGGATCTTTTCTCACGCGCACTGATCTCTGCAGCAACACCGATGGCAACGGCCAAAAAGCCGTCCTGAGCGGTCACTTCGACTGGACCTGTCCCGC
>CANKPO010000214.1 GCA_947484535.1 Caulobacteraceae bacterium | reverse complement strand
GGCGGATGGCAGAGCGACTTTTCGGACAATTGGGCGCGCAAGGGCATGGATTTTGCCGATGCCTTTGCCGAGGTTGTCGGTGAGGGCCTCGCAGCGGTCGATCTCGAACCCAAGGACATTGACAGCGGCCATGTCGGCAACTTTGTCGGTGAGCTTTTCGCGGGCCAAGGCCTGCTGGGCGGGTTCTTTGGTCTGGTTCACCCTGATTTTGACGGTATGCCCACCGCGCGCCATGAAGCCGCCTGCGCGTCGGGCAGTGTCGCGATTCTCGCCGCTGCGGCTGAGATTGAAGCGGGCCATTATGATCTAAGCTGCGTCGTCGGCTTGGAGATGATGCGCAATGTTCCCGGTCAAAAGGCCGCTCAGAACCTCGGTGCTGCCGCCTGGACGGGCCATGAACTGCAAGATGCAGCCTTCCTTTGGCCGCGCGCCTTCTCCGATCTTGGCGACGAATATGACCGTCGCTGGGGTCTGAAATATGAGCATCTGGCCCGGATCGCAGAGATCAACTTCGCCAATGGTCGGCGCAATCCCAATGCTCAGACCCGCCAGTGGGCCTTTAACGATAAGAGCTTCACCCAGGATGACGAGGCCAACCCCGTCGTCGAGGGGATGATCCGCAAGAATGACTGCGGACAGGTCACGGACGGTTCAGCCGTTGTGTTCTTGGCCTCCGAAAAGCGTGCCGCGCAATATGCAGCGGACCGGGGCATTGCTCTGGAAAGCCTGCCCCAGATCAAGGGCTGGGGCCATCGCTCCTCGCCCATCAGCTATGAGCGCAAGATCCGGGCGAGCGAAGGCCAGCCCTATGTCTTCCCCCAGGTCAAGCGCGCCATTGACGATGCCCGCAGCCGGGCTGGCGTGGCCGACATCTCGCAAATCCATGCGGTCGAGACCCATGACTGCTTCACCACCACTGAATATATGGCCATCGAGCATCTGGGCCTGACGGCTCCGGGCGAGTCTTGGAAGGCGATTGAGGATGGCTCCATCGATATGGGCGGACGCCTGCCGATCAATCCGTCGGGTGGTCTGATCGGCGTGGGTCACCCTGTCGGCGCGACCGGCGTGCGTATGGCTCTGGATGCCTTCAAGCAGGTGACCGGCAAGGCTGGCGAGTGCCAGGTCGAGGGGGCCAAGACGGTCCAGACCCTGAATATCGGCGGCTCGACCACCACCACGGTCAGCCTGGTGGTTGGCCTCTAGCCATGACGCAAGAGGTCAGCGCCGCGCCCTTTCGCGAAGCCAAGATGTTGCCGGTCGATCTGAAGGTCGATCGGCGGGCCGATGGCAGCATCCTCATCGCCTCGAACATTCCGCTAAGGCCCTATGAGGCCAATATTCCCTTGGCCTATGCCCAGCGCGCCGCCCAGTCGGCGGATCGGCGGGCCATGGCGCAGCGGGGCGCGGATGGCGAATGGGCCTATCTGACCTTCACTGAGCTGAAACAGCGCATGGATGCGGCGACCCAATGGTTGCTCGACCATGCCAAACCCGGCGCTCCGGTCCTGATCTTGGCGGGCAATAGTCCAGCCTTCACGATCGTGAGCTTTGCCGCCCAAGCCGCTGGCCTGCCGGTCTGCCCGGTCAGCACGACCTATGCCACTATGGGCGGCGACTATGGCCGCTTGGCCCATGTGATCGCCAAGACCCATCCCGGTGTCGTCTTTGCCGAAGACACGGCCATGGCCGCTAAGGCGCTCGACAGCCTTGATTTTGGCGATGCGCTGGTGGTGACCACCACGCCGAACCTGTTGAAGCGTCCTGCGACGGCCTATGCCGACCTGCTTGCAACGGCTATCACAGATCAGGTTGCCGCCTCGATTGCGCGCCTGCAGCCGCAAGACCGCGCCGCCCTGATGCTCACCTCTGGTTCGACAGGCCTGCCCAAGGTCGTGCCGATCACCTTTGATAATCTGGCGGCCAACTCGGCCCAGTGCCTTCAAGCCATTGGTGAAGCGGCGGGCTGGCACGAGGTGATGCTCGATTGGCTACCTTGGCACCATGCGGCCGGGGCCTTTGTCATGCGCGCGACCCTGCTGGAGGGCGGCACGCTCTATATCGATGATGGCAAACCAGCGCCGGGCCTATTCGAGACCTCGATCCGCAATCTGAGGGAGATTTCGGTCAGCTATTTCAACAATGTCCCGCTTGGCTACTCCATGCTGGTCGATGCGCTGGAGGTCGATCCGGTCCTGCGCGCCACCTTCTTCAAGAAGATGCGCCTTATGCTCTATGGCGGCGCGGGCCTGTCCCAGACCGTCTATGATCGCCTGCAAGCCCTCGCGGTAGCAGAGACCGGTCACCGGATCATGATGACCAGTGGCTATGGCATGACCGAGACGGTCTCGGCCTTTTCGGTGATCCACTTCCTAACCGACAAGGTGGGTATTGGCCTGCCGACGCCCGGCATCACCATGAAGCTGGCCCCGGTTGATGATCGCTATGAGGTCCGGGTCAAGGGCCCCAATGTCACCAAGGGCTATCTGGACGATCCCAAGAAGAACGCCGAGGCCTTTGATGATGAGGGCTTCTATCGCACGGGCGATCTGGCTGTTTTCCATGATCCGAGCGACCCCGGCCAAGGCCTAGCCTTTGTCGGCCGCGCGGCTGAAGAGTTCAAGCTGTCGAGCGGCACCTGGGTCTATGGCGGCGCGCTGCGTGATGGCCTGCTCAAAGCCCTGTCGCCGCTGGTGCTGGATCTGGTCCTTTGCGACGATGACCGGCCCTATCTGACCTTGATGGCTTGGCCCAAGGGTGAGGTTTCGCGGGCCGAGATCGCCGAGCGGCTGGCGGGCTTTAATGCCGGTCAAAGGGGTGATGCCTCACGCATCCGCCGCGCGCTCTTGCTGTCCGAGCCGCCAGATCCCAATGCCCACGAAATGTCCGACAAGGGCACGATCAACCGCCGCGCTGTCATCGACCGCCGCGCCGATCAGGTCGAGCGTCTGTTCGCAGACCAGCCCGACGCCGATGTGATTGTGCTGGGCTAGCGCCTCAGGACGAGTGGGGCGTCCAGTCGGCGCCCAGTTCGCGGTAGTCGGCGCTGAACCAACGCGGATAGCCGTGCAGGGTCTGACCGCCGTCGATCAGGATCTCAGCGCCGGTAATATAGCCGCTGGCCTCGCTGCACAGGAAGGTGACCATCTGGGCAATGTCGTCAGGCTTGCCGAGACGCCCCGCTGGCGTATTGGCCAGCACGTCCGCGCGGACGGCAGGTTCATCGATTAGCGACTTGGTCATGGCCGTCTCAATGACGCCGGGAAGGACCAGATTGACTCGGATGCGATAGACGCCGAGCTCAGACGCCAAGGACTTGGCCAGCATCCGAACGCCGGACTTAGACGCGGCATAGGCGCCCAGCATGTCGCAAATGTCAGTCGCGGCGGTTGAGGCGTTCATGACAATGGCTCCGCCCTGTCCGCCATCGCGCATCAGCCGTGCGGACCCTTGCGCCATCAGAAAACCGCCATTGAGATTGACGTCGACATGCTTGCGCCAATGGTCGAACGACAGATCGATCAGGGCCCCGTTGCGGCCATAGCCCGCATTGATGAAGGCGGCGTCCAAGCCGTTGAAACGGTCCTTGATGGCCGCGAACATCTCGGCCACTGCCAGAGGATCGGTCTGGTCGCAGGCATGGGCCATGACCTCGACCCCATGGCTGGCTAGCGCCTCCGCGACAGAGGTCAGGGCATCGGCGCGGCGGTCGGTCAGCACAATATTGGCCCCGGCCTTGGCGAAGGCAGCAGCGGTCGCTGCGCCAATGTCACCGGCCGCGCCCGTGATCAGAGCGGTCTTGGATTTAAAGCTGTTCATGGGTCTGTCTGCTTTCTAGGATCGCTTGTGCGCCCTTGGGCCATAGGTTAACTTGCATAGAGATAGTGTCAAAGGGCG
>CANKPO010000213.1 GCA_947484535.1 Caulobacteraceae bacterium | reverse complement strand
TAGCGGTGTACTTAATGAGCGTCGACATAGACGGCCTCCTTGAACGGCGTCATGCCAATGCGGCGATAGGTGTCGAGGAAGCGTTCCTCGCCTTGGCGCTCCGCCAGATAGACCTCGACCAAGCGATCCACCGCTGGAGCGACCTGATCGGCATTGAGGCCCGGGCCGAGGATCTTGCCGATGCTGGCATCTTCCGCGCCCGAACCGCCAAGGGTCAGTTGGTAATATTCCTCACCCTTCTTATCGACGCCCAAAATGCCGATATGGCCGACATGGTGGTGGCCACAGGCATTGATACAGCCCGAAATCTTGATCTTTAGCTCACCGACCAACTCGGCCCGGTCGGCATCTAAGAACCGCTGGGCGATGGACTGGGCCACCGGAATGGCGCGAGCATTGGCCAGAGCGCAATAGTCCAGCCCCGGACAGGCGATGATATCGGACACCAGATTGATGTTCGGGGTCGCCAGACCCACAGCGACCAAGCCTTCGAACAGGGCGGGAAGATCGCTCTGCTTGACGTGCGGCAGGACGAGGTTCTGTTCGTGTGTGACGCGGATGTCACCAAGGCTAAAACGCTCGGCCAGATCGGCGATGGCCTCTAGCTGATCGAAATTGGCATCACCTGGCGTGGCGTCATGGGCCTTGAGCGAGACATCGACGATGGCATAGCCGGGGGCCTTATGGGCGCTGACATTGTTACGCGCAAACCGGGCCAGCGCGGGATTGGCGGCGCGGGCCGCCTCATAGCTTTCGCTGACCGGCGGCAGGACTTCGAGACCGGGCTGGATGAAGGCCGCACGAATGCGCGCCAGTTCCGTGTCGGGCAGGTCGGCGCGGGCCGCATCGATCTGGGCCCACTCCTCTTCGACCTGACGGCCAAACTCTTCGGCCCCCAGTGAGGAGACCAATATCTTGATCCGGGCCTTATAGATATTGTCCCGGCGACCGGCGCGGTTATAGACCCGCAAAACCGCTTCGAGATAGGACAGGAGCCGGGTCGCGGGCAGGAACTCCTTGATCGTCTGACCGATGAAGGGCGTGCGCCCCATGCCGCCGCCAACCATGACCTCAAAGCCCAAGGTGCCATCGCGGCCTCGGCGCAAGGCAAGCCCAATATCGTGAACACGAGCCGCCGTCCGATCCTTGGCCGAAGCGGTTACGGCGATCTTGAACTTGCGCGGTAGGTACGAGAATTCCGGATGCAGGGTCGACCACTGGCGGATCGCTTCGGACCAGACGCGAGGATCGTCGATCTCTTCCGCCGTGGCACCGGCGCGGGGGTCAGAGGTGGTGTTGCGGATACAGTTGCCCGAGGTTTGGATGGCATGAAGATCCACCTCGGCGAGGGCATCGAGAATGTCCGGAGCATCGCGCAGCTTGATCCAGTGGAACTGGATGTTCTGACGCGTCGTGAAGTGACCGTAGTCCTTGTCATAGGTCCTCGCGATCCAGGCCAGACGGCGCACCTGAGCCACATTCAAGGTGCCATAGGGGATGCAGACCCGCAGCATATAAGCGTGCAGTTGCAGATAGAGGCCGTTCATCAGCCGCAAGGGCTTGAACTGATCTTCGCTCAACTCACCGGCCAAGCGGCGGCCAACCTGATGCCGAAACTCGTTCGAGCGGTCGGTCAAAAATTCCTTATCAATCGCATCATAGCGGTACATGCGGTGTCCTTACTTGCGACGGATGAGGTCAAGGCGACCGGTCGAGCGGGCAGCTCCGGACGCGGCTTGCAGGGCAGCGATGGCGGCCCCGCCAAGGGCCTGCTTGCCATGGCCCAGTTCATTGGTTGGGCCAAGCGCCCGCAGACGCTCACGATAGCTGACCGGGGCCAGGCCCTGATCGCTGCGGGTCACATCGATGAGATAGGCATCCACGACCACGCGGTTCTGCGCCTTGGCCAAAGCAACGGCGGCCTCGGCGGGCGCCTCTTCGGTGAACAGTTCAGCCTCAGCAAACTGCTCAACCCACTGACCACCGGCCCAAAAGACCACGTCACCCTCGCTCAGCCGATTGGCTGTCAGGGCCTTTAAAAACTCGGCGCTCATGCCTGAACTCGCTCTAAAACTTGATCCAGAAGGGTCGCGTCCTCTGCCAAGGCGGCGACCTCTCCGATGATGAGGATGGCAGGACCGTCAATGCCGCTGAGGGCCGAGGGCAACTGTCCAAGGGTGGATAGGACCCGCCGCTCGTCTGGGCGGCTAGCATTTTCAACGGCAAGGACCGGCGTGGATGCTGCGCGCCCCGCCTCGATAAGACGGGCGGTGATGATCGGCGCACTGGACAGGCCCATATAGACCACGACCGTATGGTTGGCGCTGGCCAAGGCGTTCCAGTCCAGATCAGGCGCTTGGCCGCTGGCCGCGTGGCCGGTAACGAAGGTCACGGCCTGCGCCATGCCGCGATGGGTCAGGGGTGCGCCTGCGCCCGCCGCCGCCGCGAGGGCTGCGCTGACGCCCGGGACGACCTCAACCGGAACCCCGGCCTCGCGGCAGGCCTGCATCTCTTCACCGCCCCGGCCAAAGACAAAGGGATCTCCGCCCTTTAGGCGCACGACCTTTAGGCCTTCGAGCGCCAAGGCGACCAACAGGGCATTGATGTCATCTTGTGGCAGGGTGTGGCGCGACTTGCGCTTGCCCACATCGATCATCCGCGCTTGTGGGCCGGCCAGATCGAGCACGGGCTGGGGGGTCAGGCGGTCATGGACCACCACATCGGCGCTTTGCAGCAGCCGCAGGGCCTTGACCGTCAAGAGATCAGGATCGCCCGGACCACCGCCGACCAGCCACACCTTACCGACAACGCGGCCAGACTCCGGCGCATTGGCAGAGGATTTCAGGACAACGAGTCGTCGGGCCATAAGCCTAGAAAGCCTTCATCGGGTCGGACCGGCATGGATCGCCGGGTTTAACGGAGTGAACGATTAGCATCCACTCCGCTGTCCGCACCACAACGAAAGGGCCATAACGTTGCGGAACAGTTGCAAAATGTTGCGGATGCTGCCACTTCGCAAACGAGGACTTCTGCCCAAGGCTATAGGAAAACTATGGACCGCCGCCGACTACCCCCCCTAAACGCGCTAAGGGCCTTTGAGGCCGCTGCCCGGCACCTGAACTTCAGTCGTGCCGCAGAAGAACTATCGGTGACCCCCGGCGCGGTGAGCCAGCAGATCCAAAATCTCGAAGACTATGTCGGCGCGGCTCTATTTAAGCGCACGCCCAAGGGCCTGTTGCTGACCGACGCGGCCCAGATCGCCTTGCCGGCCCTGCGCGAGGCCTTTGATCGTCTGGCCGAAGCGGCCTCAATGCTGACAGCGGCCATTGATGGTCGCCGCCTGACCGTCTCGGTCGCGCCCTCCTTTGCCGCCAAGTGGCTGGTCCCGCGTCTGGGCAGGTTCGAGACGGCCCATCCCCATGTCGATGTCTGGGTCTCTGCCGGGATGGAGTTGGTCGATTTTGGCGGCGGTGAAGTCGATATTGCCATCCGCTATGGTTCGGGCCGCTATCCGGGGCTTGAGGTCCATCGCCTGATGCAAGAGACGGTGATCGCGGTTGCCAGCCCCGCCTTTTTAGAGGCTCACCCCCTTAGCGACCTGTCGGACCTAAGCGGCCAGATCCTGCTGCATGACGGCTCGCCTGATGCCGATGAGAGCTGCCCGGACTGGACCATGTGGCTGGCGGCGCGCGGCGTGAAGGGTATGGACGGTGCCAGAGGGCCGCGCTTCAACCAGTCTTCCTTGGTCATTGAGGCGGCGGTCGGCGGGCGCGGCGTGGCCTTGGCCAAGCGAGCCTTGGCGCAGGCGGATCTGGATGCAGGCCGATTGGTCGCGCCCTCCTTTGCCGCCAAGTGGCTGGTCCCGCGTCTGGGCAGGTTCGAGACGGCCCATCCCCATGTCGATGTCTGGGTCTCTGCCGGGATGGAGTTGGTCGAT
>CANKPO010000212.1 GCA_947484535.1 Caulobacteraceae bacterium | reverse complement strand
CTTCTTGGGCGCAAACAGGCCATCGGCCAGCGGGAACCAGACCTTGATGTCCTTGCCCTCGACCACCACCGGCGCATCCTTGGCCACCGGCTCCAGCATCGGACGGCCGCCCCGGTCGGCGCGGTCTAGGCGCGGAATGGCGGCCAGCAGTTCGCGTGTATAGTCAGACTGGGGCGCAGAAAAGATCGCTTGGGCGGGGCCCTCTTCGACATAGAGCCCGTTCTTCATCACGCAAACCCGGTCGGCCATACGGGCAATGACGCCCATATCGTGGGTGATCAACACCATGGCCGTGCCGGTTTCGCGCTTGAGCTCATCCATCAGGTCGAGAATTTCGGACTGGACGGTCACATCGAGCGCGGTGGTCGGCTCATCGGCGATCAAGAGGGCCGGATTGCCCGCCATGGCCCCGGCGATCATCACCCGTTGGCGCATGCCGCCGGACAGTTCATGGGGGTACTGGTTGAGGCGCCGCGCGGCCTCAGGAATGCGCACCCGGTCCAACCATTCGCGGGCCTTGGCCATGGCGTCGCGCGCGCTGAGGCCAAAATGCAGACGCAGGGGCTCAGCAATCTGTTCGCCGATGCGCACATGGGGTGTCAGGGCAGTGAGAGGGTCTTGAAAGATCATGGCGATCTTGGAGCCGCGAATCTGATTGAGCTTGGCCGGAGCCAATCCCAAGATCTCTTGGCCCTTGAACCGGATCGATCCGCTCGCCTTGCCATTGGCCGATAACAGGCCCATGGCGGTCATGAAGGTCTGGCTCTTGCCCGAGCCGCTCTCGCCCACCACGCCCAGACATTCGCCCTGCGCTACGGTAAGGCTAATGCCCTTCACGGCCTCGATCTGGCCGTCAAAGGTCTGGAAGCTAACCTTGAGATCATCAATCGCCAGCACGGGCAGTTCGGTGGAGGGCGTTGTCGGGGAGGGCAATCGCGAAATCCTTGAAATCTAGCTCTAGAGACCGACTCTACCTGCGTCCCAGCCCGTTGCAATCGTTCAGGCGGCAAAATGCCCGCCTTTTCATCCCGCTCCCCCTTTCCATTCCCCTCCAAGTCAGGGCAAATGGCCCTGCAACAATGTGAGAGCTGTCATGCCCGTTCTGTCGATCGTTAACACCGCAATTTTTGATTCTGGCGCGATCCAGAAGTTGGCTGCCAATCTGACCCAGCAGGGGGTCAAGCGGCCCATGCTGGTCACCGATCAGGGCCTCGTCGCTGCTGGTATTGTCGCGACCGTGACGGCAGCAGCCGGTGAGACCGGCTTTGCCGCCGTCTTCGACCAGACCCCGCCCAATCCTGATGAGGATAGCGTCACCGCCGCGACCAAGGTCTTTAAGGACAATGACTGCGACGGCGTCGTCGGTCTGGGCGGTGGATCGAGCATGGACCTGGCCAAGGCTGTGGCCCTGATGGCCAGCCACGAAGGCCCGCTGGAAAAGTACGGCGCTTCGGTGCGCGGCATGCGCCTGATCACCAAGACCTGCCCGATCATCGCCATCCCCACCACCTCGGGCACGGGCTCAGAGGTCTCGGTCGGCGCGGTGGTGGTGCTGAACAATGGCCGCAAGGAGACCTTCGTCTCGCCGCACCTGATCCCCGGCGTGGCGATCTGTGACCCAGACCTGACCTTGGGCCTGCCTGCTGGCCTGACCGCCGCGACCGGCATGGATGCAGTGACCCACTGTATCGAGGCCATCTTGGTTCCCACGGTGAACCCACCGCTTGAAGCCATCGCCTATGACGGCGTTGAGCGTGCCATCGGCATGGGCTGGCTGGAGAAGGCCGTCGCGGACGGGTCGGACCGTGACGCGCGCTGGCACATGATGATGGCCTCGGTCGAAGGGGCCTTGGCCTTTGCCAAGGGTCTGGGCGCGGTTCACGCCCTGTCCCATTCTTGCGGTCGCCTGCCGGGCTTGAAGCTGCATCATGGCGCGCTGAACGCCCTTTTCTTGCCCGCCGTCCTGCGCTTTTCCGAAGGCGCAGCGCCGGAGAAATATGCGCGGCTGAAGCGGGTGATGGGTCTGGCCCCGACCGATGATTTGGCCGATGCCATTGCGGCCCTGAACGCGCGACTGGGCATTGTTCCCAAGCTGTCGAGCCTTGGTGTTACCCGCGAGATGTTCCCAGAGATCGTGTCCTACGCCCTTGGCGATCTGGCGCACCTGTCGGCCCTGAAACGTCCGACGGCTGAGGAATATGAAGCCCTGATCGAGGCGGTATTCTAGGCGCACCATCCCGCGTCTGGTCTTCCCTCTGCACGGCCCTAAGGATTAGCTCAATGTTTGCCAAGCCTCGTACCGATCTGGTTCCCAATACGGCTGCCTATGAGAATGAGGCCTTGGTTAAGGCAACCGGCTTTCGCGAATATGATGCGCGCTGGCTGTTTGGTCCGGACATCAACCTTCTGGGCATTCAGGCCCTGGGGCTAGGGCTTGGCACCTATATCCACGAGCTGGGCCAGTCCAAGATCGTCATTGGTCACGACTACCGGTCCTATTCCCTGTCGATCAAGCAGGCTCTGGCTCTGGGTCTGATCGCGGCAGGCTGTGAGGTGCTGGATATTGGTCTGGCCCTGTCGCCCACCGCCTATTTTGCCCAGTTCGATCTGGATGCGCCCTGCGTGGCCATGGTCACGGCCAGCCACAACGAAAATGGCTGGACCGGCGTGAAGATGGGGGCTCAGCGGCCCCTGACCTTTGGCCCAGACGAGATGGGCCGTCTCAAGGACATCGTCACCAACGGCGCTTTTGTAGAGCGTCCGGGCGGTTCGTTGACCCGGGTCGAGGGCGTCGCTGAGCGGTTCGTTGCTGATGCGGCGTCGCGCGTTCAGGTCAAGCGCCCGCTCAAGGTCATTGCTGCCTGCGGTAACGGCACGGCCGGTGCCTTCGCCCCGCAAGCCTTGCGGGCGATGGGGGTCGAGGTCATCGAGATGGACTGCGACCTCGACTATAGTTTCCCGAAATATAACCCCAATCCCGAAGACCATATCATGCTGATGGCCATGGCCGAGGCGGTGCGCACGCACGGGGCCGATCTGGCCTTTGGCTTTGATGGGGACGGCGACCGCTGCGGCGTGGTCGATGATGAGGGTGAAGAGATCTATGCCGACAAGATCGGCCTGATGCTGGCCCGCGATCTGGCCCCGCTCAATCCGGGCGCAACCTTCATTGTTGATGTGAAGTCCACCGGCCTCTATGCCACCGATCCGGTGCTGGCGGCCAATGGCTGTACGACGGTCTATTGGAAGACAGGCCACAGCTATATCAAACGCAAGACGGCGGAGTTGAAGGCCTTGGCGGGCTTTGAAAAGTCCGGCCACTTCTTTCTGTCGGGCGATCTGGGCCGGGGTTATGACTGCGGCCTGACGGCGGCAGCGGCGATCTTGGCCATGTTGGATCGTAATCCGGGTCAGAAACTGTCGGACCTGAAAAAGGCCCTGCCGGTCGCCTTTACCTCCCTGACCATGTCGCCCCATTGCGGTGATGAGGTGAAGTATGGCGTGGTCGAGGCGATCGTCCGCGAGTACCAAGACCTTGCAGCGGCAGGCGGCGAAATTCTCGGTCGTAAGATCAAGGACGTGATCACGGTCAACGGCGTGCGCGTGGCTCTCGATGATGGCAGTTGGGTTCTGGTCCGCGCTTCGTCGAATAAGCCTGAGATCGTGGTTGTGGTCGAGAGCACCCAATCGGCTGACGATATGCGCGCCCTGTTCCATCAAGAGGTCAAGCCGCGCCTGGCCAAGCGTCCAGAGGTCGGGGCCTATAATCAAGAGATCTAGGGATCAAAGCCTAGACCGGGGACCCGTTCAGTTGGGAAGTTCAGCGCCTTGACGACTTACAAGATCACCCCGGTCATTCTAAGCGGCGGCGCAGGCACGCGGCTCTGGCCCCTGTCCCATCCGGGTATGCCCAAGCAGTTCCACGCCCTAGGCTCTG
>CANKPO010000211.1 GCA_947484535.1 Caulobacteraceae bacterium | reverse complement strand
GTTGGCACAATAATGCCCAGCACATTGACCGCTCGGCCAAGACCCTTGCGATAGGTCGGCAACCAGGTCTGTTGTAAACGCCGAAGGGCGATGGCCGAGGCCGTATTGCAGGCCAAGATCACCAGAGACGCGCCCTGATCAAACAGGCGAATACAGCCCGCTCGCGTCAGATCGACAATCTCCTCGCCGCCCTTACCGCCATAGGGGGCGTTTGCCTGATCGGCCAGATAGAGGAAATCAGCCTGTGGAAGCCGATCCACAAGCGCCCGATGGACCGAAAGACCGCCCACCCCTGAATCAAAAACACCTATTGCCATGACCCAGATGTACCCCTGACCGGTCCGGGCGTCTATCGGTTCGCTGACCCTATTCGTCAGCGATCAGCCGTGTCGGATCTTCCGGGGCACGGACCTCAAACAGGCCAATATCGAGCCCCTTTTGTAGTCTTTGGGGCCGCAAGGGCTGCTGCGCCAAGGCCCGAAGGCTGGCCCCATCCAACTGTTCCGCCTCCGGATCACGCCGTAGCTTACGCGCCTGAGGGCCAGCCCGCTCCGCCGGAGCCTCAACTTGGGCCACAATCGGCTGCCAGAAGGTGATGTTCAGACGCCAGACGGTCTTGGGCTTGGGCGGCGGCGCGGGCCAGCGCTTACCCGCTTCGAAGGTTGGAACAAGCTGCTTAGGGCCGGGCATACGGCCAGAGACCGGGGCGACGGTTTCGCGGACCTTGCGCCACAGATCTTCGGGTGGGAGGTCGCTGAGCAGTTCGCGCCAAGCCTCGAGCGCCGCTTCTCGGCTATCAAACTCAGGCCCCATATCCTGACTGACAAAGGCTACCGCCTTTCCGGCCAGACGCGCCGCCTCGCTCTCGCGTTCGGCATGACCGAGCGGCGATGAAAGAGCAGCTTCAGCAGAGGCCGCAATAGGATAGCGGACGAGGCTCATAACGGGTTATCTTGCCTCAAAACAAAGACCAATGGGAGTGACGACATGGCCGCCGCAACGACGCAAGCCCCAAAAATGATCGATCTGAAAAATCCAGACCTCTATGTGCAGGCTGTGCCTCATGATCTGTTCGCTTGGCTGCGGGCCAATGACCCGGTCCACTGGAACCGCGAGGAGGACGGTGCAGGCTTTTGGTCCTTGACGCGCCACGAGGACATTGTCCGCGCCTCGACCGATCCGGAGACCTTTTCCTCGGCGCGAGACAATGGCGGCCACCGGATCGCTAACGAAAATGATGTAGCCGATGCCAGCGTTGAGGCCTCGATGATCTCGATGGACCCTCCGCACCATGTCGATTACCGGCGCATGATCATGGGCGGCTTTACCCCGCCGCGCCTGCGCGACATGGAGGCTGGTATTCGCGCCAGAGCCAATGTGCTGATCGACGCCATGATCGCCAAGCGGGCCACCGAGGGCGGGCCGATAGACTTTGTTGCCGGCTTCTCCGCCCCCTATGCCATCCAGACCTTGGCCGAACTGTTCGGGGTCAGCGAGGCGGACGGTGATAAGCTGTTTGAATGGTCCAATGCCGTGGTCGGCGAAGACGATCCCGAATGCCGCTCCAGCCAAGAATACATCAATGCCTGTATCCAAGAGATGGCGTTCTATTCGCTCGGCCTTTGGCAGGCTCGCGAAGAGGCCATGGGCGATGATTTGATCTCCATGCTGGTCCGCTCAGCCAAGGAGGGGACCGAGTTTCCCATCCCACGCTATCTGGCAACCTTCATCCTGCTGGTCGTGGCGGGCAATGAGACCACGCGCAACTCCATCACCGGCGGTCTGATCGCGCTGGACCAGAACCCGGATCAACGCGCCGCCCTGATCGCAGACCCCAGCCTCCTGCCCCACGCGGCCCAAGAGATCGTGCGCTATATCAGCCCGGTCATGCATATGCGCCGCACGGCGACCCGCGATGTCGAGGTCGGCGGCAAGCTGATCAAGAAGGGCGATAAGGTGGTCATGTGGTACCCCTCGGCCAATCGCGACGAGACCGTATTTGACAATCCCGACCAGTTTGATGTGTCTCGCACCGCTAAGAAGGCAGGCCTCAGCGGCAAACATCTGGGCTTTGGCTTTGGACAACATGTCTGTCTGGGCCAGCGTCTGGCGGAACTGCAATTGAAGGTCGCCTTCGAGACCCTGTTCGAGCGCCTGCCCAATCTGCGCCCGGTCAGTGCCCCGCGGCGCCTGCGTTCGAACTTCATCAACGGCATCAAGACGCTGGCGGTCGATTTTTAACCCTTCGCTATGGGGCGCTCTGTTACCAGCAGATTAGGATAGATGTGTCGGTGATGGCGGGGTCTCTTGTGAGGCGAACCAAGATGGAAATGAGCCTTGATGGCCAGCCCTGATCTGGTCTTGGCCGCTGCCTTTGGGGCGGTGTGCTTGGCGATCTCCGCCACGCTGTGGGCTCTGCATCTGCGGCGGGTCACGGACGCGCATATTGCTGAGCTCAAGGATCGGTTAGCACAGGTCGAGTTGGAAGCCGAAGCCGCTCAAGCCTCGGTCGAGGCCTTTGACAGTGCCATGATCACCCTGCAGGACGGTGAGGCCCATCTGGCCTCTGGCGAGGACAATCTGGTCGCCTGCGCCATAGCGCTCGGGGTTGAGATCCCCACCGCGCCCTATGATCCTATGCCCCTGATCCATGCCCTGATGCGGGCGGACCCAGAGCAGGCGCGGCGCCTTCGCGCCCTGATGGACCATGGCGAGCCCTGCGCCTTCGAAGCGCGCGGTCCCAATGGCGTCGTGGCCGTCGAGGGCCGAGCCGCAGGGTCCTTGGCTTGGCTTCGGCTGGCGGCCGATGCGAGCGCCAATGCAGCCCTGCCCACCGCCGCCCGCTTTGCCGCCTTTTTGGATAGTCAAAAGGGACCCGCCTGGATCGCCGGGGCTGGAGGGGCTTTGGTCTGGGCCAACCAAGCCTGGCTTGAGGCTGCCGATGCCGTCAGCCTTGAAGAGGCCGCGACCAAGGGGCTGGCCTTTGATCGCGGGGCTGAGGCCCTGATCACCGAAGCAGCCCAGATGGTCGAGGCCCGCTCGGCCCTGCGCTGGGTGCCCGTTCAGGGACAGCGCCGGGCCTTCCAGATCACGGCAAGGCCACTCGAGGGCGGCGGGGTCGGGGCCATCGCACTGGATGTGACCGAAACAGAGGAGATGCGTGAGGCGCTCAAGCGGCACGTGGCGGCCCATGACGAGACCTTGAACCATCTGGCCGATGCCGTGGCCATCTTCAGCCCGGACAAGGTGCTGGCCTTCCACAATACCGCCTTTGCCGAACTCTGGGGCCTAGAGCCTGCATGGCTCGCCGAAGGGCCAAGCCATGGCGAGGTGCTGGACCGGCTTCGCCAACGCCGCCGCCTGCCCGAAACGGTCGACTATAGCCGCTGGCGTGCCGAGGAACTGCAACGCTATGAGGCGCTCGACATTGCGCCGGATGAGCTCTGGACCCTGCCCGATGGACGAACCTTGCGGGTCGTGCGCCAGCCCCATCCCCATGGCGGCCTCTTGATCCTCTATTCCGACATTACCGGCGAGCTAAGGCTTCGCGCCCAGTACAATGCCCAGATTCAGGTCCAGCAAGCGACCTTGGACAAGCTGAGCGATGCGGTGGCAGTGTTCGGCTCGGATGGACGGCTTCGCCTGCATAATGAGGCTTTTGAGACCTTCTGGAACGTCAGCGCTATTGTGCTCGAAGAGGCGGCAGATTTTGACGGGGTGGTCGAGCTTTGCGTGCCCAAGCTGCATGATCTGCAGTTCTGGCGCGAGATGAAGGCTCGGGTGGCCGATCCTGACCCGCAAGCGCGCGTCGCCTTTAGCGGCGAGACCAAGTCCTCCGATGGCCGTATCCTGTCCTATCAGTCGCGGCCCTTGCCCGATGGCGCGACCCTGATCGCCTTTGCCGATGTGACCGATACGCGCCAGCTTGAGCGGGCGCTGGCCGACCG
>CANKPO010000210.1 GCA_947484535.1 Caulobacteraceae bacterium | reverse complement strand
GCTGGGCCTAATACTGACCCTCGTGCTCGGCACCGGCGCCTGGGCTGCCCTGATCATGGGCGGCCACCGCCTCTTGGTCGGCGTCAGCCCGTTTGGGGGGTAGTCTTATCGGACGAAGGGGGCAGGGCGTGGCGTCCCGTAGAGGACTCGAACCTCTGACCCCCGGTTTAGGAAACCGGTGCTCTGTCCGGCTGAGCTAACGGGACCCACGAAGGCGGTGTAGCATCGTGGGGGGCGGCTGCCAACCTAGCCGATTAGGCCTGCCGCCCATGGATCGCCGACCTTTTGCTCCAGAGCGATTTTCAGCTTTTTCATGGCGTGATGCTCGATCTGGCGGACCCGTTCCTTCGAGATGCCCAGCGTCTTGCCGAGGGTTTCTAGGGTTTCAGGGTCCTCGATCAGGCGGCGTTGACGCACAATGTTCATTTCGCGCGGGGTTAGGGTGTTGAGGGCCTCCTGCAGCAGGTTTGAGCGTGTGGCATCGTCGCGTTTGTTCATGACGACGGTTTCGGGCAGCTCAGCCTCGTCCTTGAGGAAATCTTGCCATTCGCCTTCGCCAGCCTCGACCAGAGGGGCGTTGAGGGACCGGTCGCCGGTCGATAGGCGCGAGGCCATGGCGTCGACTTCCCGCTCATCAACCGCCAATTCCTTGGCGATGAAGGCGCGGCTTTCGGGGGACAGGCCTTGGCCGCCGACATCGTTCAGAACAGCGCGCAGGCGGCGCAGATTGAAGAAGAGGGACTTTTGCGCCGCCGTCGTGCCGGTGCGGACAATCGACCAGTTGCGCAGGATATAGTCTTGGATCGACGAGCGGATCCACCAAGAGGCATAGGTGGAGAACCGCACCTCACGCTCTGGCTCGAACCGTGCGGCCGCCTGCATCAGGCCAACATTGCCCTCCTGCACCAGGTCGCTCATCGGTAGGCCATAGTTGCGAAAGCGTCCGGCCATGGATACGACCAAGCGCATATAGGCGGTGATCAGCTCGTGTAGGGCCTTGTCATCTTGATCTTCGCGCCAACGACGGGCGAGGTCATGCTCGTGAGAGGCCTCGAGCATTGGTGCCGACATCGCGGTTTTCACAAACCGGCGGTCTGCGCGTAAGGATTCGGCTGTTTCAACTAGCGCCATGGTCTTGACCCTCTGCACCGAACTGAAAGGTCCGGACATTTGGTCTACGAGCCCGCAAGCTTTGCGGTTCACCAAGGGGCTAAAGATTTTTTGATTTTTGTCCTGAGCGGCCTAGCGGCCAACTCAGGACAAGAGCCTAGGCGGCCTTAAGCAGGGACTTGTTCAGGATGCCGATGGCGGCGTCGCGGTCGATCCGCTCGATGGCGGCCACTTCACGGGCCATACGGTCCAGGGCCGATTCATAAAGTTGACGCTCGGAATAGGACTGTTCTGGCTGGTTCTCGGCACGGTGCAGGTCCCGAACCACTTCCGCGATGGAGATCAGGTCCCCGGAATTGATCTTGGCTTCATATTCTTGGGCGCGGCGGCTCCACATGGTGCGCTTGACGCGGGCGCGGCCCTTGAGAGTGGTCAGGGCTTGCGACACGACATCGCCCGCCGCCAGAGGACGCAGGCCTGCGGTCTTGGCCTTTTTGGTGGGGACGCGCAGGGTCATTTTTTCGTGGTCGAATGTGATGATGTAGACCTCGAACGCCATACCGGCGACCTCTTGAGTTTCTACGCCGACCACCTGTCCTACGCCGTGCGCAGGATAAACAACGTGATCGTCAACCGAGAAATCGTGGACATTGGCGTTCATAGAAAACCCTCTCGAAAATCTGTTCTTCCACCCGACACGAATGAAAGACCTCAGCCTTTTACCAAACAACAGACATTAGAGATCCGGCCCGTTGCGGTACGGACGTCATCAGCCGTGTCATGTTGCAAACTTAATCTAGGACACCCTTCGCCTTAGATCGGGGCGCGCGTCAGTAGAGGACCGCTGTTGTCGAAAAGATGGGCGCTATGCAGGAACACATCACCTCATCTTCGTACGGCATATCATAAAAATCGTCACAAAGAAAGGGTCGCCTAGGAACTGCTCCGCAGGATGGCAAGGGGCAGGCCTTGCGGTCACCGCAACTCAGGAGCCCTTGCCGGGCTTTTCGCTGAAGTATTTTTCGAACTTACCGGTTTCGCGTTCAAAGGCCTCGCGATCAGCAGGCGGCTCACCCTTGACGGTGATGTTCGGCCAGATCTTGGCAAAATCGGTGTTGATCTTCAGCCATTTGCCGTCGGCATCATCTTCTGTGTCGGGCTTGATCGCATCGACGGGGCATTCAGGTTCGCAGACGCCGCAGTCGATGCACTCATCTGGATTGATCGCCAGAAAGTTCTCGCCCTCATAGAAGCAGTCCACCGGACAGACTTCCACGCAGTCCATGAACTTGCACTTAATGCAGGCATCCATAACGATGTAGGTCATATCAAGTCCACGATATCCGGTCGGCCACGAGGCGGTGGTCGCGGTCTATCTCAGGGGATCGAGGTTTCTGTCAACAGCCGATCCAATCGCAGCCCTATCAGGAATTCTGGGGGAGGGGGTTTGGCGGATGGAAATTGACCCACGTGTTACCAAATCTAGGCCGGAAGGTCGCTATAGAGCCCTTGGGCTTCGGGGGCGGGGCCGCGTCGTTCGCCTAGGGCTTCGATGCGGATGGCAAATACGCGGGCGGCGATGGCAAAGGTCAGCTGATCGCCGGGTCTAATGGTGCGCGAAGGCTTGTCGAGGCGAGCGGGCGGGCCAAGGCCGGGACGCTCCAGCCGCACCCGCCCGTCTTCCACAAACTTGGCGGCGAGGGCGCGGGTCTTCAGGAACCGAGCGCGCCAGAGCCAGACATCAATGCGGCAAGCCTCTTCACTCATTCAGCCTGTCCCTTCGGGGCATTGGCGATCTTTCGGACTGGGCGGCGACGGCGGCGGGCGGTCTTAGGGGGCGCAGGGGGCGGGACCTTGAGCGCGGCGAGGGCGGCAAAGGGGGAGGCGGCCACGGCCCGGTCCAGCGCGGCCTTTGCCTTGGCGGTCTGCTCGGGGGCCTTGGCCGCTTCGGCTCGGTCGGCCCGGCGTCTGCGCCACAGGCGAGGCTCGCCGGGCACAGGCTTGCCGACAGGGGCAAAGTTCAGACCGCGCAGAACCCACTCGGCTTGGGAGGGCGTCCAGCCCAGGGCCTCAATCGCCTCTGATGTCAGGGGCATGGCGCCATTGACCGCAGGCAGGGCACGCAGTCGGCTGTCTAGGCCCTCCAGCATCAAGACGGGCACGGTGAAGGCACCCACCGCGCGCAAGCCATAGGCCGCGAGCGTTCGAGCTGTTGGAATGGCGGAGGGCAGGGGGCCGATCGACTGGAAAGCAGCAGGCCAGTCCGGTCGCTCAATCGCCGCAAAGGCGCGGGTGAAGGCGAGCGCCTCTGGCGTCAAAAGGGCGGGTAGAAACAGGCTAAAGGCCCCGAACCGCACCCCAATGGCGCGCAGATGGCGCCGCTCTACCGGGCTGAGGGCACGCACCTCAGTCTCGACGAGGGACCGGTCGAGTACGCCGCCCGATTCGGCCAACTGATAGGCAATGCCCCGCGCCAGCCCTTTGATTTTGCCGCTCTGGATCGCCGCTTCGAGATCGCGCAAGGGACCAAGTCGTCGCCCCGCCTCTGCCGCGAGGAAGGCCTCCAGTCGCCGCGTGGCCCGCTCGCGCGCAGGCGCAGGCCCAAGCTCACCAAACAGCCGCACGCGCGGTGCAAAGAGGCGTGATTGTTCCAGCTTGCCTGCCGCTTGCCCATGCCACAGCACCGCCCCATCGGGCATCAGAGCGAAGGCCTCATCCGGCTCGGCCGCGATTGTGCCAAGTCGGCGGGTGATTTCAGGGCCCACCGCACGCTGAGCTGCGGCCCGCAAGGCCTTGTCTTCCAGTTCGCTCTCGCCTTGAGCCGGGACAAAATGCAGGCCGCTGAGCTG
>CANKPO010000209.1 GCA_947484535.1 Caulobacteraceae bacterium | reverse complement strand
CCGGTAATGTGATGGGCATCTCGGAACGGCATGTTCAACTCGCGCACCAGCCAGTCGGCCAGGTCCGTGGCCGTCGAATAGCCAGAGCCTGCGGCAGCCGCCATGCGATCCTTGACCGGCTCCATATCGGCAACCATGCCGGTCATGGCCGCAAGGGCCAGATCAAGACTGTCAAAGGCTTGGAACACCGGTTCCTTGTCCTCTTGCATGTCCTTGGAATAGGTCATGGGCAGACCCTTCATGACCACGGTCAGGCCGGTCAAGGCCCCCAAGATGCGTCCCACCTTGGCGCGGACCAGCTCGGCGGCGTCGGGGTTGCGCTTTTGCGGCATGATCGACGAGCCGGTCGTGAAGGCATCGCTCAGCTTGATAAAGCCAAATTGCGGCGTGACCCACAGCACGATCTCTTCGGCCAGCCGCGACAGGTGCACGGCGCAGATGCTGGCCGCCGACAGGGCTTCCAGCGCAAAATCGCGGGCCGCGACACTGTCCAATGAATTGGCGGTCGGCCGATCAAAGCCCAGCGCCTTGGCGGTCTGGAACCGGTCGATGGGGAAGGGCGAGCCTGCCAAGGCGGCGGCGCCCAAGGGGCACTCATTCATCCTCTGGCGTGCATCGACAAAACGCGAGGCATCGCGGCCAAACATCTCGACATAGGCCATCAGATGGTGGCCGAACGTCGTCGGCTGGGCCGGTTGCAGATGGGTAAAGCCGGGCATCAGCGTATCGGCATTGGGCTCGGCCTTGGCCACCAAAGCGCGCTGCAGGGCCATGATCTGGGCGGCGGTGCGATCACAGGTGTCCCTCACCCAGAGCCTAAAATCGAGGGCGACCTGATCATTGCGTGAGCGGGCAGTGTGCAGACGACCAGCCGCTGGACCGATCAATTCGCGCAACCGCGCCTCCACATTCATGTGGATGTCTTCAAATTCCTCACGGAACGGAAAGGTGCCGCTCGCGATTTCCGCTTCGATCTGCGACAAGCCGTCTTGAATTGCGGCCTCATCAGCGCTTGAAATCACCCCGGTTGCGGCCAACATTGCAGCATGGGCCTTCGAGCCTGCCAGATCTTGGGCCGCAAGACGTTTGTCAAAGCCGATCGAGACATTGATCGCCTGCATCAGTTCCGCCGGTTTGGCAGAGAACCGCCCGCCCCACATGGTCTGGCCGGTTTGCGCCTTCTGGCCGGAGGGGGTGTCAGCAGAGTTGGGCACTGCCGAAGGGATGTCAGTCATATGAGCACTATCCAAAATCCGCCGACAGAAGACGGCAATGGCAAACCTTCAGGGGCGGGCAAGCGGAGTCTAATGTCGTTGGCGATCGGCACCCTGATGCTGATCGGTGTGGCATATATCCTATATGTCACCGTTAGCGCCTCGATCAAACCCAAGGCGGCGATGGACCTCAACGAATTTAAGGTCGGGGCGCTTGAGAAGTTGCAGATTGTCACTGAGCCGAGGCCTGTCCCGACCGTCAGTTTCAAGGATGGAGACGGTAAGCCCGTGACCTTGGCCGATTTTAAGGGCCAGGTCGTGGTGCTGAACCTCTGG
Organism: Caulobacteraceae bacterium; assembly: GCA_947484535.1. Lineage (GTDB taxonomy): Bacteria > Pseudomonadota > Alphaproteobacteria > Caulobacterales > Caulobacteraceae > CAISGS01. Next base: position 2,427 of record CANKPO010000209.1, on the reverse strand, counting down.
GCGACATGGTGCGGACCCTGCAAGGAAGAGATGCCGACCTTGGCCAAGCTCCAAGCCGCCTATGCCGCCGCGCCCTTCAAGGTGGTGGCGGTCAGTGTCGACAGTGTCGACTATGATGACTTGGCGCGGGCGGATATTGCCAAGACCCCACCGCTGGCCCTCTATCGCGACGCCAAATATGCGCTGGCCTTTGGTCTGACCCCTCGTCCTGCGGGTCTGCCAACAACGCTGGTTATTGACCGGAAGGGTATGGAGCGGGCGCGGCTTGAAGGCGGCGCGGACTGGTCTAGCCCTCAGGCGCGCGGTCTGGTCGAGGCGTTGCTGGCCGAGAAATGAGCCTGCCTGATCCGCAAGATCTCGAACCGATCACGGCGCGAGCCTGGCCTGCTGCCCGTCAGCAGCGTCTGGGTGACTGGACCCTCTATGCCACCGATGGCCATTCCTTGAGGATCAATTCCTGCTGGGTGTCGGGCGAGCCGGGTCTTGGGCTTGAGGCCGCGCTGGATCAGGTCGAGGCTTGGTACGAAGGGCAGGGCAGGACGGCTATTTTCAAATGCCCCTATGGCGCAGGTTTTGATGATCCCTTGGCCAAGGCTCTGATGGATCGGGGCTATGTCTGCGGCAAGGAAACCTTGGTCATGACCGGGCCGGTCGCGGGGGCGTCGGTTGATGGCGAGGTGAGCGTCTCGTCTGATTTGGATGCTGTCTTCGGCGCAGTCTTTGCGGCGACAGCGACCGATCCGGCCGATAGCACTGAGCGGCTCGCAGCCCTTGGCCGAATTGCCGATCCGCGGTTCTTTGCCCGATTAGAGGTGGGTGGTCAGCCTGCCGCCATCGGGGCCAGCGCGGTTGAGGGGCAGTGGGCCGGTATTTTCGGTATGCGCACGGCCCCGAACCATCGCCGCCAAGGCTATGCGGCGCGCATCCTGTCGACCCTTCTGGCCAAGGCGCGGCAGGCGGGGGCGACAAAAGCCTATCTTCAGGTCGAGGCCGCCAATGTTGGGGCCATCCCGATCTATCAAAGGGTCGGTTTTGCGGTCGCCTATCGCTATTTCTATTGGACGCGGCTGGCGGCCCATTGAGCCAAGACCACGCCCGATAGGGTCAGGGCAGCGCCGAGGATCTGCCAAGGCCCGATGGCCTCAGCAAAGAGGAGCCAGCCGAGAAGGGCGGCGATGACCGGCTGGATCAGCACGACCAGCGAGGTGATGGCGGTTGGCAGGCGTCCCAAGGCCCAGGCGATGGAGCCCTGTCCGGCAACATGGACAAGGCCTAGCCCCAGACAGGCAAACCAGCCCAGAGAAGTGGTGGGCCAGAGGGGTTCATCCATGACCAGGGCAACGATAATTAGGCAGGGAAGGGCTGCAAGGCTAGACCAGAACATAACCAGCGGTGCACTCAGCGTCTGACGCGCCTTTCGGACCGCGAGAAAATAGAGGGCGTACCAAAAGGCTGTCCCCACTGCGAGGGCGTCACCCAATCCCGTATTGCGGCCTGATCCTGCGCTGGCGGCCCCATGGGCAAGGGTGACAGCTCCGGTGATGGCGAGGACCAGTCCCGTCAGAAAGAGCCGCTGCGGAACCTCCTTGAACACCAGCCACGCCACGAGGGTGACCACGATGGGGGTGAGGTTGGTGAGGACCGTGGCATTGGCGACGGTGGTCAACCCAAGCGCATAGTGCCAAAAACCAAGATCAGCCGCAAAGGCGAGACCCGCCCAAACCGCCATGATCGGCGGCAGAGCCATGAGACTGGACCCTATGGACTCCGTGTCCTGTGGGCCGCTCTGCGCCAAGAAGGCTAGGGCCGGCAAGGCAAAGGCCAGCCGCCAAACCCCCGTCGCGGCTGGGCCAGCGGAACTGAGGCGCACCAAGATCGGCGCAAAACCAATGATGCAGGCCCCGAGGATCAGGACCGCCATCGCCTTTCGATAGGAAGCATGGGTCATGGGTCCTTTTGGATCAAGCAGGCGCGGGCGTAAAGGTCAGTTGCCCCCTACCCCGGCTTCGCCGGTACTTCCCCCAGAGGGGGAAGATCTCGGAGCTCTAAATCTTCCCCCTCTGGGGGAAGTGGCGCGCAGCGCCGAAGGGGGCCTTGTCTTAATGCGTCATTGCGAGCGTAGCGAAGCAGCCTAGAGGGCTGACACGGACCGGAATTGACGTTCCCTAGCGCCGCCCGAACAGTTTCTCAATATCGGCCAGTTTCAGCTCCACATAGGTGGGGCGGCCGTGGTTACATTGGCCGGAATGGGGCGTGGCCTCCATCTGGCGCAAAAGGGCGTTCATCTCGGTGGCGGTTAGCCTGCGCCCCGCCCGTACCGAGCCATGACAGGCCATGGTCGAGCAGACGTCGGCCAGCCGTTCGCTCAAGGCCAGAGCCTGACCATTTTCGGCCAGATCATCGGCAATGTCGCGGATCAGGCCGTGG
>CANKPO010000208.1 GCA_947484535.1 Caulobacteraceae bacterium | reverse complement strand
GGCGTGCGCGGGGCTGGCGTTGCTGAACGTGACGGCGTCATGGACGGTATCGACATTATCGAAGGCACGCTGGGTAAGGCCTTTGGTGTCATGGGCGGCTATATTGCCGGTGACACCGACATGGTTGATGCCATTCGCCTCTTTGCCTCGGGCTTCATCTTCACCACCTCCTTGCCACCCGCCTTGACAGCGGGTGCCTTGGCCAGCGTGCGTTGGCTCAAAGAGCATGACGAGATGCGCCAAATTCATCAGGAGCGGGCTGAGACCCTCAAGCGCATGATGACGGAGGTTGGCCTGCCGGTCATGCCGTCGGTCAGTCATATTGTACCGCTGCTGGTGGGCGATCCTCATCACTGCAAGCTGGTCTCGGACCTGTTGCTCAGCGACCACAATATCTATGTCCAGCCGATCAACTATCCGACGGTACCACGCGGAACCGAGCGTCTGCGCTTTACCCCGACGCCCTATCACACCGATGCTATGATGAAGGATCTGGTCACTGCGCTCGATAGGCTCTGGTCGCGCTGTAATGTTCAGCGTCTGGGCGGCCACGCGGCATAGCGGCGATGGCGGAACCGTCAAGATCTGAGGTCTTGGTCGAGTTTACCCGCCGTGGTGCCTATATGCTTTGCGCCGTGGTTCATGTGGCCACGGGCATAGAGACCTCAGCCATGGGTCCGCACAATGTCAATCCCAAGGCGCTGGAACAGATCGCCATGGGCAAGCTCAAGCGGGCTCTGGCAGCGCAGCCCTAAAACTTTGCCCCGTTTGCTGAGCTGTAATGAGATTGGCTACGTCTGATCCGAATTTGGCCGTTAGAATCTCTGTCTAAGGATTGAACAAAACGGCGTTGAAGTTAAATAAGGGCTCAAAGCGTGACGCCACGCTCGTGCTGATCGATTCCGTCCTAAGGAAGGCCTCCCATGACTGTGCAAGCCCACAAACCCGCCGGCGCTCTGGATGCTTTCTTCGGCGCGTCACTTAAAGATGCCGACCCCGAACTGTTCGCCAGCGTCGCCGATGAGCTTGAGCGCCAGCAGACCCAGATCGAGCTGATCGCCTCGGAAAATATCGTGTCGCGCGCTGTGCTTGAGGCACAAGGCTCGGTCATGACCAATAAATATGCCGAGGGCTATCCGGGCCGTCGCTATTATGGCGGCTGTGAGTTTGTCGATGTGGCCGAGACCTTGGCCATTGAGCGGGCCAAGGCCCTGTTCAACTGTACCTATGCCAATGTTCAGCCCCATTCGGGCGCTCAGGCCAATCAGGCGGTGTTTCTGGCCCTGCTTCAGCCCGGTGATGCCTTCCTGGGCATGGACTTGGCCGCTGGCGGTCACCTGACCCACGGCAGTCCGGCCAATCAGTCGGGCAAGTGGTTTCGTCCCATCCCCTATTCGGTCGATCCGGTCACCCATCTGATCGACTATGACGCGCTGGCCGCCACGGCCCTGCGTGAAAAGCCAAAGCTGATTATCGCTGGCGGTTCGGCCTATAGCCGTCACATCGACTTTGCCCGTTTCCGTGAGATCGCCGACAGTATCGGTGCCTATCTGATGGTGGATATGGCCCACTATTCCGGTCTGATCGCGGGCGGCGCCTATCCCAGCCCTCTGCCCCACGCCCATGTCTGCACCACCACCACGCACAAGACCCTGCGCGGCCCACGCGGCGGCATGATCCTGTCCAACGATCCTGATCTGGGCAAGAAGTTCAATTCAGCGGTGTTCCCCGGCCTGCAGGGTGGTCCTCTGATGCATGTCATCGCCGCCAAGGCCGTGGCCTTTGGCGAGGCCCTGCGTCCTGAGTTCAAGCTCTATGCTCAGCAGGTCGTGACCAATGCCCGCGCTATGGCGGCAGCCCTCAAGGCGGGCGGCGTCGATATTGTCTCTGGCGGCACCGACAGCCACCTGATGCTCGTCGATCTGCGTCCCAAGGGCGTGACTGGCAAGGCGACGGAAGCGGCGCTCGAGCGGGCCCATATCACCTGTAACAAGAACGGCATCCCCTTCGATCCGACCCCGCCCATGACCACTTCGGGCGTGCGTTTGGGTACGCCTGCGGGAACCACACGCGGATTTGGTGAGGCCGAGTTCACGCGGATTGGTCAACTGATTGCCATTGTCGTCGACGGCCTGTCCGCCAATGGCGAGGCCAACGGGGCAGTGGAAGCCCAGGTGCGCGAAGAAGTGCTTGCACTTTGCGCCAAGTTCCCGATCTACGGATAGGTAAGACAAAAGTTTCACGGGGAGAGCCATCCCATGCGCTGCCCGTTCTGCGGACACATGGAAAGCCAGGTTAAGGATAGTCGCCCGTCGGAAGACGGCGCGGCCATCCGGCGTCGCCGCAACTGCCCAGAATGCGGCGGCCGGTTCACGACCTTTGAGCGGGTCCAGCTGCGGGAACTGGCGATTGTCAAACGTTCGGGCCGCAAAACGCCATTTGACCGCGAAAAGCTGATGCGTTCGATCTCCATCGCCATGCGCAAGCGGCCCGTGGATGCAGAGCGTCTGGAGCGGATGGTGTCGTCCATCGTGCGGCAGCTCGAAAGTCTCGGTGAGACCGAACTGCCCAGTCACGTGGTCGGCGAAATGGTCATGAAGGCTCTGAAGGCCATCGATGAGGTGGCCTATGTCCGCTATGCCTCGGTCTATCGCGATTTTCGAGAGACTCAGGACTTCGCCAAGTTCCTCGGCGACGAGGGCCTCAGTGATGATGTGCTGAGCGACGACAGTTGAGCGGCACGGATCGGCGCCCCGCCGTCACCCTGAAACTGGCCACCTCCTTGGATGGTCGGATCGCAACCGCCTCGGGCGAAAGTCGCTGGATTACGGGCAGCGAGGCGCGCGAGCAGGGCCATCGCCTTCGTGCCGAGCATGATGCCGTGGTGGTCGGGATTGGCACCGCGCTGGCCGATGATCCCGAACTGACAGTCCGCCTTGACGGTTATCAGGGTCCTCAACCGGCTCGCATCGTTTTCGACACACACCAAAGGCTTGGGACTAACGCGAAGTTGGTGCAAACGGCTCGTCAGATTCCGACCATTTTGGTGACGGCGGAGCCGCTACAACAGCGCTTGACTGACGCAGGGGTGCTGGGTGTTCAGGTCGGATTAGACAAATTGGGCCATGTGGATGTCGCGCAGGCACTGGCGGCCCTGACAGAGTTGGGCCATAGGCTTGGGCGAAGTCTGGATCGGCTCTATATCGAGGGCGGTGGTCAGTTGGCGGCGAGCCTTATCGCGGCTGGACGGGTCGACCGGTTAGAATGGTTTCGGGCGCCGTTGGTGCTTGGTAGTCAGGGACGGCCAGGGATCGGGGATTTGGCGGTCGAGGCGCTGGCTTCGGCGCCGCGCTATAGACGCATGAACGTCTTAGAGGTCGGTGTCGATCTTTGGGAACGCTATGAGAGGATTTGAATGTTTACCGGCATCATCACCGATATTGGCAAGGTCAGGGCGATCAAGGACACCAACCGTGACCGGCGGTTCGAGATTGAGACCGCCTATGATCTGGCCACCATCGATATTGGTGCCTCCATCGCCCATTCAGGCTGCTGCCTGACGGTGGTTGAGAAGGGGGAGGGCTGGTTTGCGGTCGAGGTGTCGGGTGAGAGCCTGTCCCTGACCACGCTGGACCAATGGGCTGTCGGTGGGCGTGTCAATCTGGAGCGCGCCACCAAGGTCGGCGACGAACTGGGCGGCCATATTGTCTCGGGCCATGTTGATGGTCTGGGCGAGGTGGTCTCCGTGACCGTTGAGGGTGGTTCTCACCGGGTCAAGGTGCGGGTGCCGCGTCCGCTCCATCGCTATATTGCGCCTAAGGGCTCTATCGCCGTTGAGGGCGTGTCCCTAACGGTCAATGAGGTCGAGGACGATGTCTTCGGCGTCAATATCATTCCCCATACCTGGGACGTGACCACCCTTGGCCAACTGGTGGCCGGGGCCAAGGTCAATTTGGAAATAGACGTGCTGGCTCGCTAT
>CANKPO010000207.1 GCA_947484535.1 Caulobacteraceae bacterium | reverse complement strand
TAGGCCCCGCCGTGACATATCTGTCGCTGGCCTAGCACAGACCGTGCCCTTGTCTCAATCGTCCGTCATCATCGCGGCTGGCATTGAGGCTTCTCATCAATGCCCCAAACCTCCGAGGCCGGCACCCATCCGGTGACATCCTCAACCTTCACGCGGCACCAGTCCTTTTGGCAGCGGTCCAGCGCGGCCAGCGAACGGGGCGTCATATAGGCCTCAATTCGGGCGTCAGATTTCGGTGCGCTGCGAAGGGCCAGGGGCTGCGGTTTGGTCCTCATGGTCATACGGCGCCCATCGGTCAGGCGCTTATGGACCCAAGACAGGCTGCCGTCCGGATCACAGATCCTGCGCCACTCCGCCGTCTCTGCCACCACCTGAACCGGAAGGCCGCGCACATGGTAGATCCACAGCAGCCTGTGGTCGTCCCCCGGCCCAGAGCGGGCATTGGCATCGTTATATTTCAGCGACACATAGCGCGGCACAGGCAGGCCAGAGGGGGTCTGGCGCTCCGCATCTTGGGCGCGGGCGGCCGAGGCGGTGACCCCTGACAGGGCTGAGGCCATCATCAGTGCGATAAAAAGCGCGCTTAGCGCCTTAAATTTCCACTCAATCATAACTCTTACGTCCCAGATCGCACAGCCGCCTTGGCCGAAGCGGGTCCCTTTGCTACAGATAGCAACATCGCGCCTTGAGCGCGCCGCCTCTTTTTCAGATTGCTTCATGGCCGTCCGCAAGCCGAAAGTCATTGTTACGCGCAAACTCCCCGATCCGGTGGAGACCCGTATGCGTGAATTGTTCGACACCGAGTTGAACCTGACCGACCAGCCCATGGGGCAGGACGAACTCCTTGACGCGCTTCAACGCGCTGAGGTGCTGGTCCCGACCATTACTGATCGGATTGATTCGCGGCTTTTGTCGCGGGCCGGACCCTCGCTCAAGCTGATCGCCAATTTCGGGGCCGGGGTCGATAATATCGATGTCGCCACCGCAAATGCGCGCGGCATTGCCGTGACCAATACACCCGGCGTTCTGACCGAAGATACGGCAGATATGACCATGGCCCTGATCTTGGCCTCGGCCCGCCGCGTCGTTGAGGGCGCTCAGGTGGTTCAGAGCGGGGGCTTCCAAGGCTGGTCGCCGACCTGGATGATGGGCCGCCGGATCTATGGCAAGCGCCTCGGCATTGTCGGGATGGGCCGGATCGGTCAGGCCGTGGCCAAACGCGCCAAGGCCTTTGGACTGCAGATCCACTATCACAATCGCAAACCCGTCAGCCCGCGTATCGAAGAAGCTTTGGAGGCCACCTATTGGGAGAGCCTCGACCAGATGCTGGCGCGGATGGATGTGGTGTCGGTCAACTGTCCCCACACGCCCGCAACCTTCCACCTCCTGTCGGCCCGGCGCATGAAGCTGCTCCAGCCCCATGCGATCTTGGTCAATACGGCGCGCGGTGAAGTGATCGACGAGGCGGCTCTGGCCAATATGCTGGCACGCGGCGAGATCGCCGGGGCCGGTCTGGACGTCTATGAGCACGAACCGGCGATCAATCCCAAGCTGCTCAAGCTGCCCAATGTTGTGCTTTTGCCCCATATGGGCTCGGCCACGGTCGAGGGCCGCATCGATATGGGCGAGAAGGTGATCATCAATATCAAGACCTATATGGACGGCCACCGGCCGCCCGACCGGGTCATTCCGGCGATGCTCTAAGCACCTTGAGGATTAGATCGGCCGCTCCGGCGCGCCGATCCCCTTTTCCTTGAGCCATACGTCAAGATCAGCCGCAGATCTGTCGGCCACCTCCTCCATCGGAATGTGCCCGACCTTCGGATAGAGGATGAGGGTCGAACCGGGAATGGCGGCGGCGAGGGCCTGACCCTGCGCCACCGGTATGATCTCATCCTCTTGGCCATGCATGACCAGAACCGGCATCTTGAAGGCCCCGAGCAGGGCGCGAACCTCGCCCTCGGTCCGCATCTTGCGGCCCATCTGTTGGTTCAGAATAATCGCCCGGTGACCCTCGGCCCGGCCCAGCGCCACATAGCGGTCAATCATGGCCTGGTCGACCAATGCCTTATTGTAGAAGGCCCCTTTCAGTCCGGTGGCCACCAGGGCAGACGTATCCAATTGCTGGCCCAAGGCGCGGGCCAGAGGGTAGCGCAAAAGCTTAAAGGCCAAGGGCGACTTGGCATTGTTCTGCTCACGCGGCAGGCCGACACTATTGACCAGAACCAGACCCGTTAAGCGCTCGGAATAGAGCGTGGCAAAGGTCCAGGCCACGCCGCCGCCCATCGAGTTTCCCCCCAGAACAAAGCTTTTCACGCCCAAGCGCTCGGTGGTTTGCGCCACCACATCCACCTGCTTTTGCGTCGACGAGACATAGGTCGCCGGTGCCCGCGTCAGGCCATGGCCGGGCAGGTCGAGCGTAATGATCCTGTATTGGCCCCCTAGGCTCTGAATCCAAGGCTCCCAGGTATGGAGCGAGGCGGAAAAGCCGTGAACCAGCACCAAGACCGGACCGTTGCGATTGCCTTGGTCGCGATAGTGGACGCGGAGCCCATCGGGAAGATCGAGATAGAGCGAGGCGCTATTGCCATATTTCGCCTCGAGCGTCTCAAACGCGATATCGGGGCGGCGCAGGGCCAGATAGGTCCCGACGATAAGGACCAGCAGGCCCAAAAGAAGCCCACCAACAATTTTCAAAGCCAATTTCATCGTCTCGTCCCCGCTTGGTCTCTATTTGGCTCTTGGCCTAACCCGCCGCACCGGTCCCGCAGGCCGGGCAGTCGGGGTCAGCGGTCAGTCTAACCGTCCGCGCCTCGGCGGATAGGCCATCATAGACAAAAAGCCGTGAGGCCAGCGTCTCACCGGCCCCGGTGATCTCTTTGATCGCTTCCAGCGCCATCATGGAACCGATAATCCCCGCCAAGGCCCCGACCACCCCGACAGCAGAACAGGTCTCCGCGCCGGGCGGAATCTCTGGCACCAGACAGCGATAGCAGGGCTGGCCGTGGAAAACTGCCACCTGCCCGGTCCAGCGTCCAATCGCGCCGGAGACAAGGGTCTTGCCCGTCGCAAGGCAAGCGGCGTTGATCAGATAGCGCACGCCAAAGTCATCGACCCCGTCCAGCACCAGATCATATTGGCCGATCAGGGCCTCGGCATTGTCTGCGGTCAGGGCAAAGGGATGTGAGACCAGTTGAACCTCGGGGTTCAGCGCCGCCAGATGCTGCGCGCCCCGGTCCGTCTTGGACTCGCCCACATCCGGCGTCGAAAACAGAATTTGGCGTTGTAGGTTTGATAGGCTGACATGGTCGGCATCGACCAGACCGAGCGTGCCGACGCCCGCTGCCGCCAGATAGAGTGCCGCCGGTCCGCCAAGCCCGCCCGCCCCGACCACCAAGACCTTGGCCGCCTTTAGCTTCTGCTGACCTTGGCCGCCAATTTCACGCAGGACCAGATGGCGGGCATAGCGCTCGACCTCATCATCACTGAACATGGATTGGCTCCTTGCGATCACGCCTTAGCGCCCCTTCTCTATGGGCCAAGATCGGGGCGCGAGGCAATCGGTGTGGATCAAGACCTTGGCCTAGGCCAGCAAGCGGGGCATGATCTTGGCCATGATCAGCAAGTCCAAAGCCCCAACCAAAGCCAAGGCCAAAGCGAAGCCCAAAACTAAGCCGCGCGCCAAACGCCTGTCGCCGCAAGAGCGTGAGCGGATCGCGCTTCTTTTTGCCCGGTTTGAAGCGGCCAATATCCATCCCCGCACCGAGCTTCACTTTTCCAACCCCTATACGCTTTTGGTCGCCGTGGTGCTGTCGGCTCAGGCCACCGATAAGGGAGTCAACAAGGCGGTCGAGCCCCTGTTCAAAAAGGCCGACAATCCCGCCGACATGCTGGGCCTAGGCCTTGAGGGCGTCACCGATCACATCAAGTCCATCGGGCTCTATCGCAACAAGGCCAAGAACGTCATCGCCCTGTCTCAGATCCTGATCGACCAGCATGGCGGACAGGTGCC
>CANKPO010000206.1 GCA_947484535.1 Caulobacteraceae bacterium | reverse complement strand
GGGCAACATAACTTCAGGTCCGTGTCAGTCCCCTGGGTTGCTTCGCTGCGCTCGCAATGACGCAATCGGAAACAAGGCCCCCTTCGTCGCTTCGCGCCACTTCCCCCAGAGGGGGAAGATTTAACGCACTCAGATCTTCCCCCTCTGGGGGAAGTACTGGCGCAGCCGGGGTAGGGGGTTCAGCCTCTCTTTTCATCTCGACACCCGCGCAAAAGCTGCTACAAATGAATTGTCATTAAGAATGCCAATATCACGGGTGGGTCGAATATGAGCATTTGGGTCTGGGGCGTGGCGCTCGCGGTCTATGGGTTGTTTCTTGCCTGGTACGTCAATTGGCGCGGCCCTGTTAGCAAGGCTGAGGTCGAGACGCTGATGACGGCGCTGGAGGCGGCGACCCATGAAAATGACCGCAATGACATGTCGATCATGCGCACGTTCCTCGAGACCGATGATGGCCGCGAGTTCTTCATGGTCAATCTGGTCAAGCTGGCTCCCGGCAAGGTGCCTGACCCGATCACCGGTGAGCTCAAGTCCTCCCGCGAGGTGATGGACGGCTATACCAAGGTCTTTTTCCCCGCCATCTTTGCCCGCGCCAGCCATCCGGCCGTTATGGCACGCAAGGTCGGTGGCTATTTCGATGCTTGGGGCACCGAGCCTGATCCGAGCTGGAGCGCGATGGGCTATATGCGCTATCGCAGCCGCCGCGACATTGCGCTCTTGGTCACGGATCCCAAGTTCGGCGGGGCGCATGATTTCAAGTTCGCGGCCATGCCCAACACCTTCTCCTTCCCGACCCAGCCCATGATGCTGGCCCTGATCAGCCCGCGCGTGTGGGTTGGCTTGGTCATTGCCTTGGTCGCCGCCCTTACCCAGATCGCTGTGCTGCTCACTGCAGCCTAATTTCAAGACGGAAGATCATCGCCATGAAGCTGTTGCGCACCCCCGAAGACCGTTTTGCCAACCTGCCGGATTTCCCGTGGGAGCCGCACTATCTGACCATCCAGGACGAGGATGGCAGTGACATTCGCATCCACTATATCGATGAAGGCCCAAGTGACGCTGAGCCCATCGTGCTGATCCACGGCAATCCGACCTGGGCCTATCTCTATCGCCACATGATCCCCGGCCTGTTGGCGACAGGCCGACGGGTGATTGCGGTCGATCTGGTCGGCTGCGGACGCTCGGACAAGCCAGCGGCCAAGAGCGACTATACCTTGGCGCGGCACTATGACTGGATGTCCAAGTGGCTGATCGGTCTAGACCTCAACAATGTGACCCTCTTTTGCCAAGACTGGGGCGGGACCATCGGGCTCTATCTGGTGTCCCTGTTCCCCGAACGCTTTGCCCGCGTCATTACCTCCAACACCGGTCTGCCCTTGGGGCAGGGTGAGGGCGAGTTCATGAAGATGTGGGTCGGCATGATGCGTGAGGCCACAGAGTTTCCTTGGCCCATGCTCGAAGCCGGTATGGAGCGCAAGATTACGCCCGAAGAGTTGGCCGCCTATCGCGCACCGTTCCCAACCAGTGAATATGAGTCTGGCCTGATCCAGTTTCCCCTGCTGATCGCCGTTCAGCCCGACAATCCCGGTGTGCCTTTGAACCGTGAGGCTTGGGCGCGACTGGCCAGCTTTGACAAGCCATTCTTGACCCTGTTTGGCGATCTCGATCCGGTTTCCAAGGGCTGGGACAAGGTCGCTCAGAGCTATATCCCCGGTGCCAAGGGCCAGGCCCACCATACGGTTAAGGGCGCCAACCACTTCATCCAAGAAGACGCTCCGGCAGAGCTACTGGAACATTTCATCCCCTTCCTTGACGTGAACTGAACGAGATTTTCCGATGGCGATCTTGCCGCCCAGCACCAATAGCGACTATCGCGGCTCGCCTTTGGCGGCTTGGTTTGTCGTCCTGACGGGCGTGATGTCGATCATTCCAGGCTGTATCCACTACTTCCTGCCCGATGGCGGGGCGGGGGTGATCGGGAATATGGACCTGTCCACGCGCGCCCAGACCATCTTCGTCCTCTTCGCTTGGTACGGCGCCTTGCAGATCCCGCACGGGATTGGTCAGCTCATCATCGGCCTACGCTATCGCCCGCTCGTGCCCTTGATACTTGTACTGGTGATCATCGAGCGGGGCCTGACGAGCCTGGATGGTTGGTTCCTTAAGGGCGCGGGTGGCCACCATCCGCCCGAGCATTTTGTAAGCCCTGTGGCCGTGGTCCTGAGCGTGATTTTCCTAGTCCTGTCCCTCCGCGAGCGCCGCGCCTAAGGCCTTAGGTGTTTGAACGATAAGGAATTGTCCATGATTACCCAGATGCAGGTTCGCAAGAGCGATCTGACCGATATCCAGTTGACGCAGGTCCCTGTTCCAGACCTCGCGGAGGGCGAGATCTTGCTCTCCATCGACCGCTTTGCCCTGACGGCGAACAATATCGGCTATGCCTTGGGCGGCGATATGCTCGGCTTTTGGAACTATTTTCCCGCGCCCGAGGGCTGGGGCATGGTGCCGTGCTGGGGCTTTGCCGATGTGGTCGCGTCGCGCCATTCTGATATTGCCGTTGGCGAGCGCATCTATGGCTTCTGGCCCACCGCATCCCATGTGGTGATGAGACCCGCCGATGTGCAGGCCGAAGGCTTCAATGATGCGATGGACCATCGGTTGGCCCTGCCGGAGTTTTACAACCGCTACCAGCGTACTAGCGGTGAAGACGCGGCCCTGACCGCCATAGAGGACGAACGCTGCCTGCTGTTCCCGCTCTTTGGGACGGGCTTCATGCTCTATGACTATCTGGTCGATAATGAGTTCTTTGGTGCCGAGCAGGTCCTGATCGGCAGTTGCTCGTCCAAGACCGGTCTGGCCCTGGCCAACCTGCTGGCCAGACATGGTGAGGGACGTCCTCGGGTCATCGGTCTGACCTCACCGGGCAATGTCGACTTCGTGAAGGCGCTGGGGACCTGCGACGAGGTGGTGGCCTATGGCGATATCTCTGCCATGGACGGGCGCAAGCTTTCCGCCTTCGTGGACATGGCCGGTGACAGCCAAGTCACCGGCGCTGTGCACCAATGTTTCGCCGCCAATCTCAAGCTCAGCACCATGGTCGGGGCCACCCACTGGGATGCGCCGCGTGTGAAGGTGCAGGTCGAGGGGGCGCCTAAACACAGTTTCCTGTTCATCCCCTTCCAACTGGCCAAGCGTGAAAGCGACTGGGGCCCCGGCGTGGTGATGCAAAAGGCTCAGGTTCAAAGCGCGCGGATTGCGCAAGAGATGAAGGACCGGATGACGATCCACCATGCCAATGGACCAGAGGCAACGCGCAAGGCCTTGGCCGATCTGGTGGGGGGGCGCGCCTCGCCTGCTATCGGACAGATCGCGTCCCTAAGCCGCAGCGCCTAACCGCTCTTCAGATCTATCCATCACAAGAGACGATTGGCCCCCGCCCTATGGCGTTGATAGGGTGTGGTCAGTGCTTTGTTTTGCGTAGGACCATCGAGATGAGAACGGCTGTTGTGACGGGCGCTGCCCAGGGTGTTGGCTTTGCCACGGCGGCCTTGCTGGGGCACAAGGGCTATCAGGTCCTGATGACCGATCTGCAGCCCTTGGATGGTCCGCTAGCGCGGTTGCAGGCGGAGGGGCTCAAGGTCGCGGCCATCAGCGGTGATGTCTCGTCCGAGGCCTTCGCACTTGAATTGGCAGCCCGCGTTGCCGCCGACTATGGCGCTGCTGATGTGCTGGTCAACAATGCGGGGATCAGCCTGATTTCTCCGGCCGAAGAGACCAGCCTTGCCCAATGGCAGAAGGTCATGGCCATCAATCTGCAAGGCCCCTTCCTGCTCAGCCAAGCCTTGGGCAAGCAGATGTTGGCGCGCAACAGCGGCAATATCGTCAATGTCGCCTCGGTCGCAGGCCTTGGCGGGGTCATCCATCGCAGCGCCTATAATGCCTCCAAACATGGCCTGATCGGCCTGACGCGGACCTTGGCTGCCGAGTGGGGTGGGCGCGGGGTGCGGGTCAATGC
>CANKPO010000205.1 GCA_947484535.1 Caulobacteraceae bacterium | reverse complement strand
CCCCCTCTGGGGGAAGTACCGGCGAAGCCGGGGTAGGGGGTCTTTTGCCTATTGCTTCCTAAACCGGCCAGAACCAGACGCCATCAGGGCCAAGGCCCAGTCTTCGGGGATCAGTTTGGCCAGCACGGCGATGGCCTTGTTGGGGGCACCGGTGACACAGATGGCGCGGTTGGCCTCGACGGCCTCATAGCCCTGCTCAGCGACCTCATCGGCGCCAAGCCAGAGCCATGCGGGCGTTGAGCGCGACACGGTCTCGCGGGTATCATTGACATCGTGGAACTCGGAATAGGTAAAGCCGGGGCAAAGGGCGCTGACATGGACGCCGGTTCCAGCCGATTCCAGATGCAGGCTCTGAGAAAACCGAACCATGAAGCTCTTGGTCGCCCCATAGAGCGTATGGCCCGATGAGCCAGGCATGAGACCGGCCAAGGACGCCACATTGATCACCCGGCCAAAGCGGCGCTCGACCATGCCGGGCAAGACCTTGTGGGTCATGTCGCAGACCGCGACCAACAGCACCTGCAAGAAATCGCGCTGATCTTCCCAGCGGCTCGAGGCGTAGGTGCCGGGCAAGCCATAGCCCGCATTATTGACCAGCGCATCGACGACCCGTCCATGGGATGCCAATTCCGCCAAGATCTGATCGGCCGCATCGGGCTGAGCCAGATCCGCGGCAATGACAAAGGTCTCCACCCCAAACCTTAGGCGGATCTCGTCGGCGAGCGCCTCCAATCGGTCCGTGCGACGGGCCGTGAGGGCAACATCATATCCGGCCTTGGCAAAGGTGCGGGCTATGGCAGCGCCGATCCCCGCAGAGGCACCGGTAACAAGACAAAGACGGCGGGACATGGACAGAGGTCCTTTTCGGCACCATGAGACAGATCTGCACAGTGACTGCACCGCCTTGGATGATCAAGCCGCTCGATAGACTGGCTTGGCGGTCGCTAATCTTTGAGCAGGTCGGAGACCATGATGTGAGACAGTCGCTCTGCGGCAGCCTGATCGGCCGCCACGATCGCTGCGCCCACCGCCTTGGGAACCTTTTGGGCTATGGGGCAGTCCTCGGCCCCGGGACGTGGCATGCCAAGATGGGCGTGGCCGTGCACCGCGCGAAGCACCTGATCAAGGCCGATCGTCTCTGCAGGCTTGAGCAGCCAAGCCCCACCGTTGGAACCGGCCCGCGTCGCAATCAGGCCAGCCTTGGCCAGCATCGACGTCACCCGGCGCACCACCACAGGATTGGTTGGCATGGAGGCCGCCAGTGCTGCGCTCGATATGGCCGCGCTAGAGCAGAAGGCTTGCCTGTGCGCCAGATAGGCCAGAGCGTGGGCGGCGACAGGAAATTTTTGGCTCTCGGACAAGGCGGAATCTCCCTGACGGCCCAGCCCATACGCGTTGTCTGGGACACATTAGAAAGAAAACTAGTCTCGGCATGATGCGAATCAAGCGTCAGGTCGATTGAACCTTGCTCGGAAAGGGTCTATCGCCCGATCCCAATGTTTGATTTCCGGAAGGCTCCCGCAAAAATGGGCCTTCCTTGGGGGTTCAATGGCTTCCGAAGCCTCAGGCGATATGACTGCACCACAAGAGCCATCGCCCGACAAGGCGAATGGGACCAGCGGCAATGGCCATGGCCCCCATGGGGAGGCTCAGCGCTTTTGGCCGATGGTTCTGGGCTCCATTGGTGTGGTGTTCGGCGATATCGGCACCAGCCCGCTCTATGCCATGCGCGAAGCCCTGCACCATGCGCGCAGCACCACCCAACTGGATCATGCCGTGATCGGTGTTGTGTCCTTGATGTTGTGGGCCCTGTTCCTGGTGGTGACGGTCAAATATGTCATCTTCCTGATGCGGGCCGACAATAAGGGCGAAGGCGGCACCTTGGCCCTTATGGCGCTCGCCCAAAGATCGCTTGGCCAAAGATCAACCGCCGTATTTCTTCTCGGCGTGATCGGAGCGGCCCTGTTCTATGGCGACGGGATCATCACCCCGGCCATTTCGGTCTTGGGCGCTATGGAAGGCTTGAAGGATGCGCCAAATGTCGGCGCGACCCTTGCGCCCTATGTGCTACCCGCATCTGCCGGTATCTTGGTGGCGCTCTTTTTGGTTCAGGCCAAGGGCACCCAGAGCATGGCCAATCTGTTTGGCCCGATCACCTTGATCTGGTTCATTGTGCTGGCGGCCTTGGGCATGCTGCATATTGCCGACAACTGGTCGATCCTGCGCGCCTTTAGCCCCTATTACGGCATCCGTTTCTTGCTTGAGAACGGGTTCGTAGGCTTCGTGATTTTGGGCAGCGTCTTTCTGGCCGTCACCGGGGCCGAGGCCCTCTATGCCGATATGGGCCATTTCGGGAAGAAGCCGATCCGCACGGCTTGGCTGATCCTTGTCCTGCCCTGTTTGGCGCTGAACTATCTGGGTCAAGGGGCCTTGGTCCTGTCCGATCCTGCAGCCCGCGCCAACCCTTTCTGGGCAATGGTGCCTGAGTTTGCCTATTGGCCGGTTCTGGCTCTGGCGACAGCGGCGGCGGTCATTGCCAGCCAAGCGGTCATTACCGGGGCCTTCTCCATGACCCAGCAGGCGGTGCAGTTGGGTCTGCTACCCCGTATCGATATCAAGCGCACCTCAGAGACCCAGTCGGGCCAAATCTATGTGCCTGCGGTCAATAGCCTTTTGTTGATCGGCGTCTTGCTGCTGCTCTTTGTGTTCCAGACCTCCAGCGCTCTGGCCTCGGCCTATGGCATTGCTGTCACCGGCTCGATGTTTGTCGATACCCTTCTGGCCTATGTCATCATGCGCCGGATGTGGAAGTGGTCCCAGACCCAGTGTCTGATCCTGCTTGTGCCGCTTGGCATATTGGACGTGGTGTTTATCTCCTCCAACCTGTTGAAGATTCCTGACGGGGCTTGGCTGCCGCTGGTCTTGGGTGCGGGTCTGGTGACGGTCATGTGGACCTGGACGCGGGGATCTCAAATCCTCACCGACAAGACCCGCCGCGACAGTGTGCCCTTGAACGAGTTGATCGATATATTGACGGCCCGCGCGCCACACCGCACGCCGGGTACGGCGATCTTCCTGACCTCAGATCCTGACGTCGCCCCCGTGGCCCTGATGCACAACATCAAGCACAATAAGGTCCTGCACGAAAAGAACGTGATCTTGACCGTGCGCACCACCGAGACGCCGCGCGTGCGCGAAGAGGACCGGGTGACCATCGAGAAGGTCAATGACGACTTCAAGAAGGTCTTTATCAACTATGGCTTCATGGAAAGCCCGAACGTGCCCAAGGCCTTGGCTCTCTGCCGCAAGCTCGGCCTGAAGTTTGACATTATGGCCACCAGCTTCTTCCTCGGGCGTCGCTCGGTCGTGCCGTCGGCCCAGTCGGGCATGCCGCTCTGGCAAGATAAGATCTTCATCTTCCTGATGCGCAATGCGGCCAACCCGACGGACTTCTTCAAGATCCCTCCGGGCCGCGTGGTTGAGATGGGCGCTCAGGTGACGGTCTGATGGAGCAAGGCTGATGGATTGGCTGACCCTCATTGTCGACGGCCTCTGGATCGCCTCGCTGGCCATTATGAGCAGCGTGTCGCGCCAGACCTTTGGCCGTATCGTGCCGTCGGCCAAGGTGCCCATGCAGATTGGTCTAGGCGGGGTCCCCACCTGGCGGGCCTCGCGTCTGATGGCCGTGACCTTGACCCCCATCATCGCCTGCGGTGTCTGGCTGCTTCTGCTGACCCTCGGACAAACTGCACCCGAAGGGTCGTCCACCCGGATCATCATGTTGGGCACGCGCCTGTTCATCGCGCCGCTTCTGTGCCTGGCCCACCTTTGGCATATGCGTGAGGCCTTGAAGGTCTTGGCCGCAGAGGGCCAGCTTAGGTCTTGACCTTCGCGCCAAGGTGTCTTTGAACCCCAGCGCGCTTTAAACTTCACTTCTTAGGATCGTCCACCATGTCCGACGCCAAACGCTCCGTGAAAAAAGTCGTGCTCGCCTATAGTGGCGGTCTGGACACCTCGAT
>CANKPO010000204.1 GCA_947484535.1 Caulobacteraceae bacterium | reverse complement strand
GCCCGCACCTTGGGGGCGCCAGAGACCGTACCAGCGGGCAGGGCGGCCATGATGACGTCGATGGGATCGACACCTTCGGGGGCCTCGCCTTCGACATTGGAGACAATGTGCATCACGTGGCTATAGCGCTCGATGCCAAAGCTTTGGGTGACGCGGACATTGGGGCCCTTATAGCCTTGAGGCGCGTCATTGCGGCCGGGCTCGCGCAGGCTGGCCACGCGGCCAACATCATTGCGGCCAAGGTCGAGCAGCATCAGGTGCTCGGACAGTTCCTTGGGATCGGACAGCAGGTCCTTTTCCAGCGCCAGATCTTCCTCGGGCGTCTTGCCGCGCGGACGGGTCCCCGCGATGGGGCGAATGGTGATCTTGTTGTCGCGCAGCCGAACCATGATCTCAGGGCTTGATCCGGCCAGTTGGAAATTGCCGAAATTGAGGAAGAACAGGAAGGGCGACGGGTTCATCCGGCGCAAGGAGCGATAGAAGGCAAAGGGATCGAGCGTGAAGGGCGCGCGGAACCGCTGGCTCGGCACGACCTGGAAGATGTCACCGGCGCGGATATAGACCTTGGCCCGCTCGACCATGGCGCAATAGTCGTCTTGGCTCAGGGGCGAGGTGAAGACCGGGGCGGGCAAGGGTGCGCGGGCGGCCGGATGGGCCATCGGACGGCGCAGGTCGCTAATGGTCTCTTCCAGGCGCCCAACCGCAGCCGCGTGGGCCTCGGCGGCGCTCAGGCTACTGGGGCGCACAGCGGTGACCATGATGATCTCTTGGCCGATAGAATCGAACACCGCGACCACTTGGGGCCGCATCATGATCGAGTCGGGCAGGCCTAGGGCATCTGGATTGATGTTGGGCAAATGCTCGCCCAGACGAACCATGTCATAGCCAATGGCCCCAAACAGGCCCGCAGCCATCGGGGGCAGGTCCTTGGGCAGGGCAATCTTCGAGCGCGCCACCAGATCGCGCAGACTGTCGAGCGCGCCGCCCGATTGGGGCGTGAACTGGCCAGCGGCGATATTGGCCCCCTCGGCAATCTCGGCCTGATCGCCGTGACAGCGCCAGACCAGATCCGGCTTCATGGCCACGATGGAATAGCGCCCGCGCCAGGTGCCGCCTTCAACCGACTCATAGAGAAACGCATAGTCGCGCCCGTGACCGATCTTCAGGTAGGCCGAGACCGGCGTCTCCAGATCATCGATCAGACGGGTCCAGACCACCTGCGGCAGTCCGGCCTCATAGGTTTGCGTAAAGGGCTCTAGCGCGGGCTGAAAGGTCATTTGGCCTTCGCGTCAGTCTTTGCGGGCGCCTTGGTATCGTCGACGGCACCCTTGGCCTCTTCAGGCGCAAAGCCCAGAGCCGTCTTGGCACGGACGAAATCGGTCTTGACCTTGACCGCCGTGCGCGCCGATTTGCGGCCCAGTTGCCCGATCTCTTCGAACATCTGCATGGTCACCTGAGGGCGCTGAGATTCCGCGATCTGAGCGGCTTGGGCCAAATCACCGCCGCGGATGGCCGTGACCTTGGCGACGACAAAGCCGAACTGCACATCTTGGCCGATGAAGGCAGCGCCGGTCTTGGACGCGAACAGCTGGTTCAAGACATCAGGGCTGACCGTGCGGTTTTGTCCGGCCGAGGCGCGGTCGATCCGGGCCAGTGATGCAATCTGACCGCCAGCAGAGGCGGCGACCGCTTCGATGGCATCACCCTTCTTAACGCGAGCGAGCAACGCGTCGGCGCGGGCCTTGAGACGCTTGTTCATCTCGCGGCTCATATAGACGCGGGTCAGGGGTACGCGGATGGACTCGATTGAGGGCAGGGCGGGGGCGATGATCTTGTCGACCTTGACGGCGTAATATTCGCCAGAGCCCTCGTCCTCGACGTCGCTTTCGCCGCCCTCAGGCAGAGAAAAGGCCGCACGGACCAGCTTCTCACTGACGCCGCCAACAGGCTGACCAAGTGCTGTCGTGCCCTTGTCGGTGATGGGGGCGATGGACAGGGCCGGCACACCAGCCTTTTGCGCGGCTTCGACGAGGGTCGCGCCAGCGCCGTGGGCGTCCTCATATTTCTGAACCACGTCATAGACCTTCTGGGAGGCGGCATCTCCACGAAGCTGTTCTTCGAGCTGCGGGCGGATGGCCTCGAGGGACACGGTCTGGCCCGGGGTGACTTTCAGGACCTTGACCACGCCCAGACCCAAGGTGCCTTGGATCGGGCCGCTGACCTGACCTGCGGCCAGGCTAAAGGCGGCTGCGGCCATCTTCGGGTCAACAATGGCCGTCTTGGGCGCATCCTCATAGGTCACCGGCTCAAAGCCATAGGCCTTGGCAATGGCGACAGGGTTTTCACCCTTGGCCAGACGTGAGGCGATGGTGGCGGCTTGTATGGCGTCCTTGGCCGGAATCTGAACGATCGAGCGCTTTTCAGGGCTGGAAAGGCTGTCCTTCTTAAAGTCGTAGAGCTTTTGCAGCTCTGCAGGATCAACCTTGACCGAGGGGGCCATGGCCGCGGTGCTGAAGCGCACGATGGTCAGGGCGCGGGTTTCAGGCGTCATCAGCTGGGCTGAGTTTTCCTTGATGAAGGCGGTCAACTGCGCATCGGTCGGCAAGGTCGGCGCAGGCACCATGCCCGGACGGACTGCGAAATAGCTGAGGTCACGGTTCTCGAGGCCGTAGGCGGCGATTAAGGCGCCATAGAGCCGTGGGGCTCGCAAACCCGACACGATACCGGCTGCATAATGGCTCTGAGCCAACTCGTCGCGCAGATAGGACTCGAACTTGGCTGGGGTCAGTTGATTTTCAGCCAGACGTTGCTGGTAAAGCTGCTCGTCAAACTGGCCGGAAATGGGGTTGAAGAAGGCCGTGGTCTTGCTGATCTCCTTGCCGATCAGCTTGTCTCCGGGTTGGATGCCCGAGATGCGGATCAGTTCAGCGAGACCCTCATTGTCTGCGATCTCGGTCAGAACCCGCTCATCAAGGCCGCCCTTGACGGCCTCTTCGGTCGAGACTGGCTGGCCCGTGCGCTGTTCGGCCTGTTGCTTGTAATTGTCGAACATGCGCTTGAAGTCGCTGGACGAGACCTCGCGGCTCCCGGCCGTAACCACCGCGTCGGTTATCTTCGCATTGAACACGTCGCTGATGCCGAACACGGCAAAACTAATGACCAGAAGGCCAATGAGGACAGCGGCAACCCACGATTTGGCGAAGGTGCGAATGGCAGCAAGCATGGAGGTCTAGACCTTTGCAAAGCGTTTGGGCAGGGCCCGGTTTGACACGCATCTTAACGCGACGATTAGGGGTATAGTAGAGGCCGCCGACGCCCTGCAAGCTTTGCGCTGAAGTTCGTGCACTGGATGGACAGGCCAGCGGGGTTCCTTTACCGCTCAAGGCACGATTGAATAGGGGTAATTTCATGTCCGCACCACGTCCATTGATCGCTGGAAACTGGAAGATGAATGGTCTTTCGCCCGATCTGGATGAGGCCAGAGCCATTGCCGTGGCTGTGGAGCAGGGCGCTTTCGGGGCGCGTATTGCCCTTTGTCCCCCCGCCACATTGGTTGAGCGTATGGCCCGCGAACTGGTCGGCATGCCGGTGGCGGTGGGTGGGCAAGACTGTCGGGCAGAAAAAAACGGTGCCTTTACGGGGGATGTCAGCGCTGAGATGCTTGCCGAAGCGGGAGCAAGCCTAGTGATTCTGGGCCATTCGGAACGCCGAGCCGGACACGGCGAGACCGATCAGATCGTTTCGGCCAAGGTCGAGGCCGCGCTTTGGGCTGGGCTCGAGCCCATCATCTGCGTCGGTGAAACCTTGGAGCAGCGCAAGGCGGGGAAAGCCTTGGAGATCGTGACCGGTCAGGTTCGGGGCTCCTTGCCCTTAGCCTTGTCCAGCAAGGCCTTTTGTGTCGCCTATGAGCCGGTCTGGGCCATCGGCACGGGCTTGACCCCGACCAGCGCAGAGATTGCAGAGGTCCATGCGGCGGTCCGGGAGACCTTGATCGCCCTGTTCGGAACGGCAGGCGCCGG
>CANKPO010000203.1 GCA_947484535.1 Caulobacteraceae bacterium | reverse complement strand
TCGACGGCAAGATCGCCGCCACGACGCCGCGCACATCCTCGTCATTGCCGACACAGAGCGCGACCAGATCACAGTCTTGAGCCGCCTCGGACGCCGTCGCGAAGGCTGAACCCTCATGGTCTGCGGCCCAGGCCTGCGCCTTGGCGGCCGAGCGATTAAACACCCGAACCTCATGCCCAGCCTTGGCCAGATGCCCCGCCATAGGAAAGCCCATGACGCCAAGTCCGATGAAAGCAACGCGCATGGACGGTCCCTTAAGAGCCTTCGATACGACCATACTGGCCGCGGAAATAGGTTAAGCCTTCGCCTTCGTGGGCCTCAAAATCGACAACCTCACCGACAATGACCAGATGATCGCCCATTTGATGGCGCTCATGAACCCGGCAGGACAGGCGCGCCAAGGCATCATGAACCACGGGGGCAGATCCCGCATTGGGTCCCGCTTTCGCGTCGCTTCCAGTCAGGCGATAGCTTTGGCGGCGGGCACAGCGATCAGCCAAGCCTTGCTGGGCATCGCTAATAACATTGATAGCAAAGACATCGGCAAGGGCAAAAAGCTTGCCCCGCTCAGAGGCATCGTCGACGCACCAAAGGATCAGGCGCGGCTCGAGCGAGACCGACACAAAGGAGTTGATCGTCATGCCCAAGGCAACCACGTCGGAGTCGTTCGGCTCAGCGGCAATGGTCACGACAGCGACACCGGTGGCGTAGGTTCCTAGGGCCCGGCGATATCGGGTCGTTTCGTCCATGATCAAATGAATTTCCTGTTTATCGGGATTTGCCCGGAACGGCCGCGAACCGCAACCCCATCTTAACGTCCCTATGGTATTAGATGGGCTGAAATAGAGGTTTACGGGCGAGAGACCATCCATGGCGGCTAAAGAATCCGCAGTCATGATCAAAAAGGTCAAGAAGGTGGTCGGCGGCGGCCACCATGGTGGCGCGTGGAAAGTCGCCTATGCAGACTTCGTGACCGCTATGATGGCCTTCTTCCTGCTGATGTGGCTGATCAACACCACCTCGCCAGAACAAAAGTTGGGCATTGCCGACTATTTTGCGCCCGCCAGCGTGTCCCAATCCAATAGTGGTAGTGGCGGCATCTTGGGCGGCACATCCCTTGGCCAAGACGGTGCAAAGGCCGATGGATCGGCTCGGGTCATGCAAAATTCCGCGCCACAGAGCGAGAGTTCAGAGGATAATCCCGAATCTGCATCCTCTAAGGCGGCCCAATCGGCAGAGGCCAAGGCAGCCCAAGCAGCCGAGCAGGCCTCGTTCCAGAGTGCGGCCCTATCCTTACGCCAAGCCATGCAATCCATGCCGGAACTGGCTGAACTTTCCAAACAGGTGATTGTCGACCAGACGCCCGAGGGCCTTCGTATCCAACTTGTTGATCAAGAAGGCCGGTCAATGTTCGAAAGTGGCTCCGCTAGGCCCAACGAGCGCGCCCGCGTTCTACTCCGGGCCGTAACGAATATTGTCGATCAGCTCCCCAATCGCGTCATCATCGCGGGCCACACCAATGCCTCTGATGCGGGCGCGGGCATCAGCGACGGGGATTGGGGCCTGTCTTCCGGACGAGCCGATGGCGCTCGCCGGGTTATGCAGCAGTTTGGTATGGATATGGACCGTGTGGCTCAGGTCACCGGCAAGGCCAATTCCGAGCCCCTATTTCCCGATGATCCGACCTTGCCGGGCAATCGTCGCATTTCCATTACCTTGCTGCGTGAAGCCCCGGTCCTACCCGAAGATCTCGGAATCTGACGCCCTGATATTTGCACGCCTATCAAACCCTTTTGGTTGCGTAGTGGTTCAGGATTTGGCCTAATAGGATTTGCTTCTCGGGTTGGGCCAAGGACACCATCATTCAGTGACGCACCATTTTGCCTCTCGTCAGCTACGGTTCTTTTTGACCGCACCAGCACCTTGCCCCTATCTGCCTGAGAGGGTTGAAAGAAAGGTGTTTGCGCACCTGCCTATGGCTGACGGACCAACCGTCAATGACACCCTCACCCAGATCGGCTTTCGTCGGTCACAAAATATCGCCTATCGCCCGGCCTGTGACGGTTGTGACGGCTGCGTCTCCGCACGCATTCCGGTTGCCGATTATGTGTTTTCTCGCTCTGAGCGGCGCGTTCTGGACCGTAACCAAGATCTGGTACGCCTTGAGGTCAAGGCCGAAGCGACCAAGGAGCAGTTTGAGCTCCTAAGGCGATATCTATCCCATCGCCATTCCGAGGGCGGCATGGCCGACATGACCTGGCCCGACTTTGTGGCCATGGTCGAAGATACCAGCGTCCGTACCCAGATTGTCGAATATCGACTTGGCTGTGACGGAAATAGGGCCGGCGAGTTGATCGCCTGCGCGCTCGTGGATCAACTGTCTGATGGGCTATCCTTGGTCTACAGCTTCTATAATCCAGACGCGGTAAAGCGTAGCCTCGGCTCCCTGATCATTCTGGATCATGTCCGCCAAGCGCTCAACCTTAACATGCAAAGGGTCTATCTGGGCTATTGGGTTAAGGGCAGCGACAAGATGGCCTATAAGGCCCGCTTTAATCCGCTCGAGATCCTGCGCCCCAATGGATGGGTGCTGATGTCCTCACGTGACCGCGAGCCTGCTCCGCGACCTTTGGAGAGCATCTAGGGCCCGAAAACAGGCCCATTAGAAAGCCTTAGCCTCGGCCATATGAAAAAGGACGGGCTTTAGCAAAGACGAATATTTCCCTTCATCCTGTGGATCGGCTAAAGCCCCACCTGTCCATCCTTGCCGACCTTTTGGGAGTTATCGGTGTCCCGGCTTTTTAGTGCCTATGTGATTGTTGACTGGAGCGCGGCCTCAAAGGCTGCGACGGGGACCGACTGTGTGTCGATTGGCGTTCTAAAGCGCGATGTTCGCTTTCGGCTGGCCTTTGAATCCTACACCACGACCACCCGGGCCGAGGCGGAAAAGCGGCTAGGCCTGATCCTTGACGACCTAAAGAAGCGTAATGAAAAGGCCTTTATGGGCTTTGATTTTCCGCTTGGCTTCCCGACGGGACTGGCTCCGGCCCTCAAGCTGACCACAGAGCCTCACTGGCGCGCGGTGTGGAATTGGCTCGACAAGATGGTCAAGGACAAGCCGGACAATACCAATAACCGCTTCGGTGTGGCCGCTGAGATCAATCGCCGGGTCACCGACGGGCCGTTCCCGTTCTGGGGCTGCGCACCGCGCGATACGCTCACGACCCTGCAGCCCAAAAAGACCCGCGACCATGCCGAGGGCGACCTTCCAGAGATGCGCCTCACGGACATTGCTGCAAAGACCGGACGCTCGATCTGGAAACTCTATTATGCGGGCTCAATCGGCGGGCAGACCATCTTGGGCATTCCTGCAGTCAGCCGTCTGAAGGCCGCCAAGGCTGATGCCATGAAGATCTGGCCACTGGAAACCGGCTGGCAAACGCTCACCCCGGCAGAACTGGACGGCGTTGATCTGGTGGTCGCAGAGGTCGATCCCATGGCCGCCAAGGCCAATCCGGCACCGGGTGAAGCCAAGGCCATCGCCCAGCTTCGTGCCCTCGCCGAACAGTTTGCAAAGCTGGATGAGGCCGGAAAGTTTGGCGATCTCTTCGCCGCGCCCAAGGGCGTGGATGAGGCCAGCCTAGAGATTGCCCAAACCGAAGAGGGCTGGATCCTCGGGTCCTAGGAAGAAGCCCCCTACCCCGGCTTCGCCGGTACTTCCCCCAGAGGGGGAAGATTTGCGCATCTAAGATCTTCCCCCTCTGGGGGAAGTGGCCCGAAGGGCCGAAGGGGGCCTTGTCTCTCTCTAATCCACTGGGCTCCAGCGCTGTGCGGACGAAGCCGCTGCAGGCTTGGCTGCGCCTTGACGCTGGCCACCTTGGCCTTGGCGTTGACCGCCGCCGCCGCCAGAGCGACCGCGACCACCGCCGCCATTGCCGCCGCCGCCACCTGGGCCGCCGCGACGCTGAGGACGACCGCCTTCACGGCCTTCGCGGGACTTGGGCTGAGCCAAGCTCTGCTCAGGAACAGGAAGGGACAC
>CANKPO010000202.1 GCA_947484535.1 Caulobacteraceae bacterium | reverse complement strand
CCCATGGCGGCGGGTGAAATGGCCCTGATCCGACTTTGCTATGCCTCCAGCCTGCCCGGCCCTGAAGAGGCCCTCAAGGCCCTGCGCTCTGGCGACCCAGTCGGCGGTAGCGGTCCAAGCAGCGGTGGCGGCTCATCCGGCGGCGGCGGTGGCACAGCCCGGATGATGGCGGCCCCAGCCCAGCCCCAAGCCTATGGCCAGTTGGATGCCAAGCCCGCGACAGCGGCACCAACCCTGCAATCCTTTGAAGATGTCGTTGCCCTGATCAGTTCGCGGCGCGAGGTCGGTTTGAAGCTGGATGTTGAGCGCTTCATGCGCCCCATCGCCTTTCGTCAGGGCGCGATCACCTTTGAACCGGCCCCCGGCGCGCCGAACAATCTGGCCCAGCGCCTGTCTCAGCGCCTGAAAGAATGGACCGGCCAGCCTTGGCTTGTCGCTGCAGAGGGCGGCGGCGGCGCGGAGAGCCTGCTGGAGCGCGAAAAGCGTGAAGTTTCTGAGGAACGGTCTCAAGTCGAGGCCGACCCCTTCGTCAAGCTGGTCATGACCACCTTCCCCGGCGCGGAGATCGTCGAAATCCGGTCCTTGGCCGCGCCAGAGGTCACCGCGCCGGTCGAAGAACCCGACGAGGATTGAGACCCCTGCGAAGCGGCCCCAGCCGCGCTATAGTGCTGCGAATCATTTCACCCCTTCACCTGTGATCGGAAGCGCTATTGGCCGCCGCCGGACCTGAAATCGAACGGCTCATTGCGCTTCTGGCCAAGTTGCCAGGGCTAGGCCCGCGCTCGGCCCGTCGGGCGGCCTTGGCCCTGCTCAAGCGGCGTGAACAGCTTTTGCTGCCCTTAACCGAAGCCATGGCCGATGCCGGAGCGCGGGTTCGCGCCTGCCAGACCTGCGGCGCGTTGGACACCTGCGATCCTTGCGCCGTCTGTTCGGACGGCAGCCGCGATGGCCGCCTGATCTGCGTCGTCGAAGAGGTCGGCGCGCTCTGGGCCTTAGAGCGCGGAGGCTCCTTTCGGGGCCGCTATCATGTTCTGGGCGGGCTTCTATCCGCGTTGGACGGTGTCGGGCCAGAGGCCTTGCGCGTTGAGGAACTGATCGCGCGGGTGGTCGATACCGATGTGCGCGAGGTGATCTTGGCCCTGCCCGCCACAGTGGATGGGCAGACCACTGCCCACTATCTGGCGGATCGCTTGTCCGGAGCCGCTAACACCATATCGGTGACCATGCTGGCACGCGGCGTTCCAGTGGGCGGCGAGTTGGATTGGCTTGATGATGGCACCATCGCTCAAGCCCTGCGCGCCAGACGTCCGGCGTAAAACCGAATTGGCGTCCGATTGTGACGTAGACCATCTCTAGGCTCTGGGTTCCCCTTCTTCATTGGACGGTTCGACATGACCATGGAAAGCCTACTCCCCCTCGCCCTGACCGTGATCGCCCTAGTGGGCGTCGTTTTCTGGGGCCTATCCGAGCGCCGCCGCGCCGATGAGGCTCAAGCCATGGCCTCTGACCTGGGCGCGCGCCTATCAGCCGCCGAGGAGCGGGGCCGCCTGCTCGAAGATGCCCGCTCGACCATGGCCGAAGCCTTTGCCGCCGTGTCCGCCAAGACCGTCGATCAGGCCAGCGAGGCATTCCTCAAGCGGGCCGAAGAAAACTTCAAGGCGCGCGAGACCCTCGCCCATGCCCGCATGGAAACGGTCCTCAAGCCCGTGGCCGAAACCTTGGCCAAGTTCGAGACGCAAGTTCTGGCCATCGAAAAGGCCCGAGTTGAGGAAACGGGCGGCCTGAAGGAACAGATCGCCGCCCTGATGACCGCCTCGGTGGCCACCCAGGACGAGGCGCGCAAGCTGTCGGCAGCCTTGCGCCGAGGGGCGGGCGTGCAGGGCCGCTGGGGTGAGCAGACCCTGCGCAACGTGCTCGAGGCTGCGGGCCTACAAAACCGGTTTGATTTTGAAGAACAGTTCTCGGTCGACTCCGACGAGGGCCGTCGCCGCCCTGACGTCAAGGTTCACATGCCCGGCGGTGGGGTCTTCGTGATCGATGCCAAGGTCTCGCTCAATGCCTTTATGGAATCGCTAGAGGCGGTTGATGATGCAGCTCGCGACGCGGCCCTGACCCGCCATGCCGCCAGCGTCCGCACCCATATGGGTCAGCTGTCGGCCAAGGCCTATTGGGACCAGTTCAAGACCTCGCCCGATTTTGTCGCCATGTTCGTACCGGGTGACGGGTTCTTAGCCGCCGCGCTGGACCGCCTGCCCGACCTGATGACCGAGGCCATGGACCGCAAGGTCTTGCTCGTCACGCCAACCACCCTCTTTGCCCTCTGTAAGGCCGTGGCCTATGGCTGGCGGGTCGAGGAGCAGTCGAAAAATGCCGATCAGGTCGCCAAGCTGGGCAAGGAACTTTACAAGCGCCTGTCGGTGATGGGCGGCCATGCGGCAGCCCTCGGCAAGGCGCTGGACGGGGCTGTCGGGCGCTATAATTCCTTCGTGGGATCGCTGGAGAGCCAGGTCATGACCCAGGCTCGCCGGTTCGAAGAGTTGGCCGTGGACCATGAGGGCAAGGACCTTATCGCGCTCGAACCGGTGGAAACGGCGGTCCGCCCGGTGACGAAATTGCTGGGGGATGATCGTGATCCCGCTCTAGGGGCATCTTGACCTTGGCCCGCCGGTCCCCTACCTCCTTCCCATGGCTATTCTTCCGATCCTGACCGTTCCCAATCCCGTCCTGAAGCAGGTTTCCAAGCCTGTTGAGGTCGTCGATGACGCCCTGCGCGCCCTGATGGATGATATGTTGGAGACCATGTACGACGCCCCTGGCATCGGCTTGGCGGCTATCCAGGTCGGCGTGGCCAAGCAGGTCATTGTCATGGACCTGGCCAGAGAGAACGAAGAAAAAGAGCCGCGCTTCTTCGTCAATCCCCAGATCCTCTCCAGCAATGACGAGCGGGTTGAAGGAGAAGAGGGCTGCCTGTCGGTGCCCGACGTGTTTGACATCGTCGAACGACCCAGCAAGGTTCGTCTACGCTATCTCGACTATAATGGCGTTCAGGTCGAAGAGGATGCCGAGGGCCTCTATGCCGTCTGCATCCAGCACGAGATGGACCACCTCAAGGGCGTTCTGTTCATCGATTACCTGTCGCGTCTCAAGCGCGACCGCGCGGTGACGCGGGTGAAGAAGCTGGTTCGCGGTTAAGAGGGTCCTCATTCATCCCGAGCCTGTCCAAGGACGCGGATATGCTCGCCTATCTCCCCCGCGTTCCCCGCGAAGGCGGGGATCCAGATGAGGGCCAACCAGCGGTCTGGTCTAGAAACTTCTGGGTCCCCGCCTTCGCGGGGAACACGGGATTTGGGGATAGGCTGCCGTTGCCCATGGACCCTGGCCTGTTGCGCCATAGGACTTCGGGAGTCATATAGGCGCGATGAGTGAGCCCTTTTTCCATCTTCAGCCGACCCACAACCCCCATCGCTGGTATCTGCCGATTGATCCCAAGATCTGCGTCGGACCACCGGACAAATGTTTCATGTTTGGCGGGGTTGGCTTGGCCAGCGCCATCCGCGCGATGGAGCAGACCTGCGAGCGGCCTGTGGTCTGGGCCACCGCGCAATATCTGTCCTTTGCGCGGCCGCCATCGGTCGTTGATCTGGATGTCTGGGTTCCAGCCCATGGCAAGTCCAACAGTCAGGCCCGCGTGATCGGCCATGTCGGCGACAAGGAGATCTTCACGGTCAATGCGGCCCTTGGTCAGCGCGACAATGAAATTTCGCAGACCTGGCTCAAGGCACCCGATGTTCCCGCCCCCCTGGACTGTCCCTTGCGCGAACATTGGCGCGATCAACGCGACATGCTGCATGGCCGCCTCCAGACCCGCGTCGCCTATGGGCAGGACCGCAAGAGCGGCACGCTTAGCCCTGATGGTCGCTCGATCCTGTGGATCCGGCCAACGCCCGGCATAGCCATCGACCGGGCCATGCTAGCCGTCATTGCGGACTTCGTACCCAGCGGTATCGGCAGCGCCCTTGGCCGCGCGGCGGGCGGTAACAGTCTG
>CANKPO010000201.1 GCA_947484535.1 Caulobacteraceae bacterium | reverse complement strand
TCATCCATGGCGACCGCCGGGTCACTTGGGGCGAGGCCACTAGGCTGTCGAACAATCTGGCCCGCGCCCTGCTCAGCCGCGGCGCGCAGCCTCGCGACAAGATCGCGCTCTATATGCGCAACCGCCCGGAATATATCATCACCCTGTCCGCCGCGTTCAAATCGCGCATGACCCACGTCAATATCAACTATCGCTACACGCCCGACGAGGTCTGGTACATTTTCGACAATTCCGATGCTCAGACCGTGGTCTATGCCTCTGAATTCCGGGACAATATCGCTCAGATCCGCCCGCGCCTGCCCAACGTCAAGAACTGGATCGAGATCAGCATGGACGGGCAGTTGGCCCCCTTTGCGGAGGCCTTCGAGGTTCTGACGGCAGAGGGCGATGGCTCGGCGCTCAAGATCGAACGGTCCGGCGAAGACCAGCTCTTCATCTATACCGGCGGGACCACCGGCATGCCCAAGGGCGTGATGTGGAACCATGATGATATGCGCGAAATCACGCTGCAAAATGAGCGCAAGCTGGGTCCCGTGCCTGAGACCTATGACGAACTGCGCGAAAAGATGCGGACGGCCCCGCCGATGAGCCGCCTCTTGCCCGCGCCGCCGCTGATGCATGGCACTGGCCTTCTAACGGCCATGGGTGCCCACCTGAACGGCGGCTGCGTCATCACCCTGACCGGCGAGAGCTTCGATGCGGATGAGATGTTGCAGGCCATACACGACCATCAGCCGACCGGTCTGGTTCTGGTCGGCGACAGCTTTGGCCGTCCCCTGCTCAATGCGCTCGATGCCAATGTCGGCAAGTTCAATGTCTCGAGCGTCGTGGGCATGGTCTCATCCGGTGTGATGTGGAGCCAAGAGATCAAGCGCGGCCTGCTCAACCATATGCCCAATGCCGTGCTCAATGACGGGTTCTCCTCTTCCGAAGCCCTGGGTATGGGCAGCTCAATCATGACCAAGGATGGAGAGGTTCCCACCGCCAAGTTCGTGCTCAGCGACCGTTGCCGGGTGTTCGACGAAAACGACCAACCGGTCCTGCCCGGCTCTGGCGTTCGCGGCCTTGTGGCCTTGGGCCCGCCCAATCCCGTCGGCTATTTCAAGGATGAGGAAAAGTCGGCACGGACCTTTCGGGTCATTGACGGCGTGCGCTATTCCATCCCGGGCGACTGGTGCGAGGTGGAGGCCGATGGATCCCTGACCCTGCTGGGCCGAGGCAGCGCCTGCATCAACACCGCCGGTGAGAAGGTCTTCCCCGAAGAGGTCGAAGAGGTGCTCAAGCGCCACCCCGCCATCGATGATGCGCTGGTCATTGGCCTGCCCGACGAAAAATGGGGTCAGTCGGTCACGGCTGTCGTTGAGCTGGTCGCGGGCGAGAATCTCGATGCCGCTGAGGTCCGCGCCTTCGTTCGAAAGTCCCTCGCAGGCTACAAGACACCCAAGCTCATCGTCGTCGCCGACCGGCCCATGCGCGCCAGCAACGGCAAGGCCGATTACCCCGCCGCCAAGGCCTGTGCCGAGCAGGCGCTCTAGGCCTTAGGCCGCTGAGAATTTGGCGCGGTGCTTGCCCAGGGCGTTGGCGTAATAGGCCTTCAGCTTGACCATATCGGCGTCGATATCGCCGGTGGGGTAAAAGAGGTCTGCGACATGGACGGTGCGGGTGCCGTAGTCGAGGATGGTGATGACGATGGGCACATTGGCCGACTTGGCAATGTGATAGAAGCCCGTCTTCCAAGCCGCCGTTAGACTACGGGTGCCTTCGGGCGGAATCAGAAGCATCATCTCGGATGCCTCGGCAAAGGCTTGGCTCATCGACTGAACCAGATCATGACTGGCGGAACGGTCGATGGGCACACAGCCCAGCGCCTTAACGATGCCGCCAAAGGGACCGGTGGTCAGGCTCTTCTTACCCATCCAACGCACCTTGCTGCGGTAATAGCCCACCGCCGCCAGCATATAGATACCGTCCCAGTTGGAGGTATGGGGCGCAGCCAGAAGGACGGCCTTTTGTGCTGTGGGCCAATCGCCCCGCATTTTCCAGCCTGAAAGCACGAGGAACAGGTGGCAAATCCAGTGGACCATCTGGGCCACAATGCCGCGATAGGGCGCAGGCCTAGCGGTTTCTCGTTCCTGTCCCATGGATCCTCCCTGATCTCTACCCCGCGACATATAGAGCTACGCGGGGCAGGACCAGAGATTTGCGATCAGTATTTTAGTTACGGCCCGGCATGGTGACCTTACCAGAGACCGGCGCGCCGCCTGCGAAGGGCAGATCAACCCTCATGCCGTCAAAGCCAACCGCCCAGGCGGAAGGGTCACGAACGGCAGAAACCCCATCAAAGAACAGCTTTTCGAGGACCGGCATGGGCAGGTTCGGAGCCAAGTGGCTAAAGATCAGCAGCTTCACACCGGCCTCATTGGCGGCCTTGGCCCCATCGACCGGATCAATGTGATAGTCTTGCACATCTGCCATCAGTTTGGCCTGACGGACATTTCCGGCGGCCTTAGAGCCCTCTTCAATGGCCTTGGTCATGCGCATGGACAGGGCTTCGGCGATCAGTACATCCGCCCCTTTCGACATCTGAGCGATCATCGGGGTCGGAGCCGTATCGCCGGTCAGGACCACGGAGCGACCACCGGCATCAAAGCGATAGCCGACGGCGGGACTGATCGGGTCGTGATCAACCTTGAAGGCCGTGATCTTGACGTCCGCATTTTGGAAAACGACCTTGGTGCCATCCGCATCGAGCGCAAAGGTCGAGGCCTTCAGATTGGCAGCAGCAGGCGGCATGATGTCCGCACCATGGTGGGCGGTGCGATAGGTGTCATCGAGGCTATAGGCCTGATTAAAGCCTGCCACGACCGTTTCAAGGCCTTCAGGTCCATAGACCGGCAAGGGTGCGGCGCGGCCAGCGGCCCAGCTGTTAAAGCGGACCTCGCCGAGGTCGCCAATATGGTCGGAGTGATAGTGGGTGATCAAGATGCTGGAGATCTGGTTCATCGGAAAGCCCATCAGCATCAGGACGTTGGCGGAGCCGGGGCCAACATCGACCAGATAGACCTTGCCCTTGACGATCACGGCCGTGCAGGACTTGGCCCGAATGGCATCTGGGAAGGGGGCCGAGGTGCCGCACAGGACCACCCGCATGGCCTGATCATCGAACAGATCCGTCTTGGCCAGTGGGGCCTTCATCCGGGCCGCGACCTGGCCCCTATAGGCATTTTCAATCATTCCGACGGGCTGAGCTGTGGCGATGGTCGCCGTGATCATTGCCGCCGCGCCCGCTAGGGCTCCAAGCCAAACCCGCATCTTGTCTCTCCCAGATGTTGAAACTATTGGCGTTATTGCTGTCATATTATGGCGATCAACACAATCCGTTATTCGCGGCATAATCTCGTCCCCAAAGCCCGCGCCTTGACAAGGTCAACCCGATCAGTGCTTTCGTGCGGGGGCTGAACGCTGCTGGCGAGCGGTATTGCAGGCGAATGGGAGGCTCTATCATGCGTTCGAGCGCTCCGATCACGCGCGATCTTCTGCTCATTGGCGGCGGTCACGCCCACGCCCTTCTGCTCAAGATGTGGGGCATGACGCCCCTGCCCGGCGTGCGGCTGACCTTGGTCAATCCAGACCCGACCGCGCCCTATACCGGCATGCTGCCGGGCTTTGTCGCCGGGCATTATGAACAGGACGAGGTCGAGATTGATCTGGTCAAACTGGCCCGCTTTGCCGGTGCGCGTCTGATCTTGGGTCACGTCGAGGGGCTAGACCTCAAGGCTGGCCGAGCCAGCGTCGCGGGCCGTTCCGATATCGCCTTTGACATCGCTTCGCTCGATATTGGCATTGCCTCAGGCCAGCCCCGAACAGTCGAAGGCGAGACCGCCCTTTGGCCCGCCAAACCGATGTCACGCTTTGCTCAAGGCTGGCAGGCCCATCTTGACCATGTGGCAGCCGGGAGTTGTCCAGCCACCGCTGCCGTCATCGGAGGCGGTGTGGGCGGGGTCGAGCTTGCCATGGCCATGGCCCATCGTCTGAAGAGCCTATTGCCAACAACGCG
>CANKPO010000200.1 GCA_947484535.1 Caulobacteraceae bacterium | reverse complement strand
TGGTAGTTTGGGTCTCTAATTGGCGAAGGCTTCGGAAGGCTGTGAAATGAGCAAACTGTACATGATCCGCCATGGCAAACCCGCCTCGACCTGGGGCGATGCTGACCCAGATCCGGGACTTGACGAGACCGGGCACGCTCAGGCGCGGGCTGCAGCCGACAGCCTATTGGCCTTGCCCATCGAAGATCGTCCAACCGCGGTGATCAGTTCGCCGCTGAGACGCTGCCGTGAAACCGCTCAACCCTTTGCCGATGCGCTGGGCGTTGCGGTGATCATTGACCCGCGTGTGGGCGAGATACCAACGCCTAAGGCCCTGACCGCTGAGGAGCGTCCCGGATGGCTGAAGGCGGCCTTTGGCGGGCTGTGGCGCGATATGGTCGGAGACATGGATTATCTCGATTGGCGAGCCAGCGTCAGTGCGGCAGTGGCCAGTTACGAAGGTATGGCGGTCTTTAGCCATTATGTTGCCATCAATGCCGTTGTATCGCTGAGTCAGAACGATGATCGAGTCTTGTGTTGCACCCCGGACCACACCTCAATCCTGACCTTCGCGGTCGAAGAGGGGCGGGTTCGTCTTCTTTCCCTCGGCCAACAGGCTGATACGCAGGTTCTATAGGCGCTATGATCCACGACAATTCTCCGGACCTTTGGCTGAGCAAATTCCCTTGGCCGACGGCTGCCTCGCACAAACATGCCAGAGGCCGGATGATTGTGGTGTCAGGCAATGCTTGGAGCACAGGGGCTGCGCGGTTGACGGCCAGAGCGGGCCTGCGGATCGGGGCGGGTTTGGTGACCCTTCTGTCATCGCCTGAGGCCTTGGCGGTCAATGGGGCCCATCTCGAAGCGGTGATGCTCCAACCCTTCGAGACTGAAGCTGAGCTTGAAGCGGCGGCCAGCAGCGTCGATGTCGCCGTCATTGGGCCAGCAGCAGGGGTCGATGAGGCCACAGTCTCCAATCTCTTTGCCCTTGCGCGGACCGGCGCGGCCTTGGTCGTCGATGCTGATGCCCTGACGGTCTTTCGGCACGATGTCAGCGAGCTGTTTTCAGTTCTGGACCGCGATGATGTCTTAACCCCGCATCAGGGTGAGTTTGAACGGCTGTTTCCGGCCTTGCTTCGCAGCAGTCCTGACCGCACGGCTGCGACGCTTGAAGCCTCTAAGCGGACCGGTTCAATTCTGCTCTTGAAAGGCCATGAGACGGTCATCGCCGCGCCGGACGGGCGGTGCGTGATCAATCGGGCCGGGTCGGTTTGGCTGGCGACTGCCGGATCGGGCGATGTTCTGGCTGGGCTCATTGCTGGCTTGATTGCTCAGGGCATGGACAGTTTTGACGCCGCCTGCGCCGCCGTCTGGATCCATTCTGAAGCGGCAAATCTCCATGGCCCTGGCCTGATTTCGGAAGATCTGCCGGGTTTGGTTCCGGAGGTTTTGGCCGGGCTCTATCGCGCCAAGTCGAATTGAGGGTGAGGGGTTGGTAATGAACTTTTTCAGGCCTAGTGTTTCCCTAACTGCAGATATCGAGAAGCCCAGATGCTGAATCGCGCCCATTCTCTTTTGATCGCTATGACGCTGTTTTTGGCGGCATGCGGCGGCGGCGGTGGCGGCGGCGGTGGGTCAAGCCCAACCACAACAGGCCCCGCTCCGATTGTTATTTCAGATGCTGAGGCGGCGCGGCTTGTTACCCAAGCCACCTTTGGCGTCACCGACTCTGACATTGAGCAGGTCAAGTCCAAGGGATATTCGACCTGGGTCTCCGATCAGCTGGCCCTCGCGCCCTCAGCCTCCCATCAGGCTTTTGTCGAGCGACGCCTGACCGAGATGCAGGTCACCAATGCGCGGGCGACCATCACAGCCACCGAGTTCTATCAAAGCTTTTGGTCGCAGGCGGCCAGTTCGCCAGATCAACTGCGCCAGAGGGTCAAGTTCGCTCTGTCGCAGATCTTTGTGATTTCGCTGGCAGACAGCAATGTCGATGCCCGCGGGGCCGCTTCTTACTATGACATGCTGGGTCAGCGGGCCTTTGGCAACTATCGCGACCTGCTTCAGGCTGTCACCCTTCACCCCATGATGGGCATCTATCTGACCAGTCTGGGGAACCAAAAGGAGGACGCCACCACGGGCAAACAGCCTGACGAGAACTATTCTCGCGAAGTGATGCAGTTGATGAGCATCGGGCTCTACAAGATGAACACCGACGGCTCGGCGATCCTAGATTCCTCCGGTGCGCTGGTGCCAACCTACACGGCGCAAGACGTGACGGGCTTGGCCAAGGTCCTGACCGGCATGAGTTGGTATTCGCCGACCCCGACCGCCACGACCTTTAAGGGCGGCTCGCGCCATCCCAATGCCACCGTAACGCCGATGATCTTCTATCCCGCCTACCACTCGACCTCGGCCAAGAGTTTTATCGGGACCAATATCCCGGCGAGCGCCACGGCCGATCCGGAGGGGGATCTGAAGATCGCGCTGGACCGGCTCTATAATGACCCCAATGTCGGCCCCTTCATGGCCCGGCGGCTCATTCAAAATCTGGTCACCAGCAATCCAAGCTCTGCCTATATCGGTCGGGTCGCGGCGGTGTTTAACAATAATGGCTCGGGCGTGCGGGGCGACATGGCCGCCGTCATAAAGGCGGTCTTGCTTGACAGTGAGGCGCGTGACAGCGCCACGGCGGCAGGATCAACCTTTGGCAAGTTGCGAGAACCAATTGTCCGCATGGCCAACTGGATGCGTACCTTTGGTGCGGTCTCAGCCTCTGGAAACTATCTCATTGGCAGCACGGCCAATCGGTCGATCCTGGGCCAAGCCCCTCTAACGGCGTCGAGCGTCTTTAACTTTTACCGTCCGGGCTTCGTGCCGCCAAATACGCGAATGGCGCAACAGAATCTGACGGCTCCGGAGTTCCAAATTGCCGATGAGGTCAGTGTGGCGGGCTATGCCAACACCATGCAGACAACGATCGGTAGTGGCATCGGCACCGGCACGGACGTCAAGGCGGCCTACAGCCAAGAGATGGCGCTGGCCAAGGACCCTGCGGCCCTCGTCGACCGGATGAACAGGCTGCTCTATTCGGGCCAGATGTCGGCCACCTTAAGAACCCAGATCATCAATGCTGTGACGGGCGTGCCAATGCCAACAGGCACCCCGACCCAGGCCCAGACCGACGCAGCCCTGCTCAATCGGGCGAAGTTGGCCGTGTTCCTGGCGATGGTGTCGCCCGAATATATGATTCAGAAGTGAGGCTGATCCGATGAGCACTGGAACCTTTGATCGCCGACATTTCCTGAGGGCAGGCGGGGCCCTGTCTGTGTTGGGGACAGCGGCGCCCTTCGCCTTGCAGATGGCGGCGGTTGGCTCAGCCTCTGGGCAGAGCGCGCCGGACTATAAGGCTTTGGTCTGCCTGTTTATGTTCGGCGGCAATGACGCCAACAATATGCTGTTGGCCACCGATACGGATTCTTGGACCCGCTATTACAATACCCGCAACATCGGCGATGAGCCCATTGCCCTGATGCCGGTCGGGACCCCCGCCACGGCGGTGGGCCAAGTGTCCGCCTTTACCAAGCGCACCGTCGAGATGAACATGCCCGAGGCTTGGGGCGGGGTGCTGCCCATCGTGCCCAACACGGTCAATCCCGTACCTGCAGGCACGGTGGCCTCGGCAAGGTCCTTTGCCCTTCACCCGGCCTTAGGTCCCTTGCGAACCCTGTTCAATTCGGGCCGGTTAGCGGCGGTGGCCAATATTGGCACGCTGGTGGCGCCCGTGACCAAGGCGGCCTATCAGGCCAAGACGGCGACGCTTCCGCTCAATCTGTTCTCGCACAATGATCAGGTCTCGACCTGGCAGTCGGGAAAGACCGAAGGAACCAAGGTGGGGTGGGGCGGTCGCTTTGCCGATCTGCTGGCCAGCATGAATGGTAACAACACGATCTTTACCGGCGTATCCTTGGCCGGCACAGCGGTCTTCTTAGCCGGGCAGTCGATTGCGCAATATCAGATCGCCACGGGAAATGCGCCGGCTATTGCATTCAATGGAACCAACTCATCTTCGGTCTTT
>CANKPO010000199.1 GCA_947484535.1 Caulobacteraceae bacterium | reverse complement strand
GCTTGGGGTCGGAGAGCTGCGCCGCCTGTTGCTCGGCTTTCCCCTGTTCTTGGCGCTGATCGTGGCTGTGCCGCGCTATCAGCCTTTGCGCACGGCCTTGATCGGCTGCGCTGTGCTGGTGGTGGTCTTTTGGGTTTCGGCCTGTAGCCTGATCTTCAACAGCTTCGCCGTGATCGTTAATCACCGCGCCTCGCTGATCATGGACACGGTCCCGCCGCCGCCCTTTACGGTTACCCAGCCCGCTTTGAGCGAGGCGGCCTTCTTCCTGTCCGGGCTTGGCATGTATATCGCCATGACGGTCCTGCCGCTGGCCCTGCCCATCGGCCTGTGGGTGGGCATGAACCGGTCTGGGCGGGCGGTGCTGATGGGGCCGCATGAGACTGTGGCGGTTGATGTGGAAGAAGCCTAAGCATCGGGCCGAATTGGCGTTGGTCACGGTCTGTCCAGCGGGTACCTCTTTTGACCTCAGGCGCTAAAAACCATCCGAGTTGCCCCTTGTTGTGTGCTCGGGTCTGGACAGTCGATCTGATTTTATGGTCTTGCTCCACGGACTAAATGTCTCGAATGGATTGTTCCCTATCCGTACGCCCCCCTGATCTGGGTGAGACCGGGTAGCCGACCTGCTCCGGGGCCGCAGATCTGCGTCAGGGGGCGCTGGGACTATGATCAAGCAAACGGGCTGGTTGGCGAGCACAGCGCTCATTTTCGGTGCCATCTTGGCCCCTGAGGCTTTCGCTCAGACCACGCCGGACGCCCCCAAGGCCGCTTCGTCGCAGAGTGATACGTCCAGTTTCTCGGCGGCCTATTTCGCGCCCTATAATCCTGTCACAGCCGGGGACATGGTATCGCGCATACCCGGTTTCGAGCTTCGCGAGGGGGATGAGCGGCGCGGTTTTGGCGGCTCTGCAGGCAATCTGTTGATCAATGGCGAGCGGCCAAGTTCTAAAGCCACCCCTACGGACCTTTTAAAGCGCATCCCCGCCTCTGACGTGGCGCGTATCGATGTGGTGGCCGGAACCAATGCCCAGTCCGACGTTCGGGGGCAGTCGCAATTTGTCAATGTGATCACCCGCACCACCAAGAAGTCCGCCTCGACCAGCTATACGCTCGGGCTGCGTCACATCCAATTTTCTAACCGTATCGCTTGGATCACTCAGTTTTCGAGTTCCATTCCCTTGGGCCCGACGGCGGATCTATCGCTGGATATTCAGTCGCCAACCATTTTGGGACGGGCTGTTAATCGGGACGTTCTGCTCTCAAGTGCAGGCGCGGTCACGGGTTCGAGACTGTTTGTGGCAAGGCCAACCAATGTTGGCCTTCAGGGCTCTGCGCGTCTGCGCTGGAAGCCGAACGCGCAGAATGTCTTTAACTTCAATGCCCAATATACGCCCGGCTGGAACGTGACCGATTCCTTTCAGGTTGAAGCCCTGCCGAACGGATATCTGTCAGCCTCGATCTTGGGCCGGACCGAGTTTCCCGAAAACTATGGCCTAGAGGTCGGCGGCGACTGGGATCACCAGATCAGTTCCAACCTCTCGACCAAACTGATCGTGCTGGCATCAAACGGCGCCTTGGATCAGTGGGACAGTTTCGAAATCTATAATGCGCCGTCGACGCGCCTGACCCGTATTCAGGACCGTCTGACTCAATCGGGCGAGCGGATCGTTCGCGGGCGCGTGAAATGGACCGCCTCCAGCGCCCATACGCTAGAGTTTGGTGCCGAGGGCGCCTTCAATTTTCGCGAGACGAACCTGACCATCACCAACCAGTTTCCAGGAAAGGCACCGACGCCGGTGCTCTTGCCGGTCGCCGATGCGCGGATTGAAGAGACCCGCGGCGAGATCTTTGCCTCCGACATCTGGACCATCAGTCCCGATCTGACGGTCGAGACCGGACTCAATATCGAAGCCTCGCGCATTAGCCAGTCTGGCGACCAGCAGCAGGAACGAGACTTTAAGTATGTTAAGCCGCGTGTGATTGCGACCTATGTGCTGAGCCCGAAAGACGTGTTGAATGCAAGCCTGACCCGTGACGTGTCCCAACTGGATTTTGCCGAATTCAGCAGCGCGGTCGATTTCGTGAACACCTCAACCATCGTTGGAAATCCGAGCCTGAGGCCGGAACAGGCTTGGAAGATGCGCGTCGAGTGGGAGTCCCGGCTGACCGCGCGCACGGCCCTGACGGCAGCCGCCTTTTATGATCGGATCGAGGATGTCCGTGACCTAGTGGTTTTGAACGGTCTGGACGCCTATGGCAATATTGGCAAGGGCCGCAAGATCGGGCTTGAGGTGCGCGCGTCCATGCCCCTGTCGGGCTTGGGCCTGTCCAATGCTGAACTGCGCGTCAGTGGTCTTTTGCAACAGACGCGGGTGACCGATCCGCTGACCGGCAAGGAGCGATCCTTCTCTATTCCGCTCGAGCGGCAGGGGACCCCGAACGGGTCAATGACGCTCAATGGCGGCAACAAGGATTGGGCCTATGTCGTCAACTTCCGCCAGAACCTGCCGTCCCTGAAATCCTCTTGGGGTATCATCATGACCCAGTGGGCGGGCCGCCAAGAATATCGTCTGGCCGAGGCCTATGATTATGTTCGCAAGGAACCTCGCCTCGACCTGTTCTTGGAGACAACGGCCTTTAAACCCGTGACCATCCGGGTTTCGGCCAACAATATCTTCACCTCGACCGAGACAAGAACCCGCAGTTTTTATGACCAAAGCCGCGCCTCAGGCCGGGTATCCCGGTCGGAACTTAGAGAGTCGGACGGAGCCGCCGAAGCCTCACGCGTTATCGGCTTCCAGGTGTCGGGGCGCTTTTAAGGCCGACATCTTCAACTGACTCTACCGGATTAAGCCTCGCCACCCCGCCGCCGGGAAGATGGGCCTCATAGGGGCTAAGGCGAGTGTCGGCGGTCATATAGTCGGTGGAGACATAATGCGCGCCCGAGGCGAAGGCCGCCGTCTGGGTGCTCGCGTCATTGCTGCGGGCCTCGACCGTATCGGCATCAGCGCGGGTGCGGACAATCAGGCCCGCCTTGACGGCGGCGGCGATGCGCGCGGCCTGGGTCTTGGGCGCATTGAGGGTGATATAGCCCGCAGCCGGTGAGGTCTCATCGACATTGACGAACATGACCCGGCCTTCGAGGGACTTGCGCGCGCCGCGATAGAGGTCGGTCTTGGCCGGGCCCTCATCCATGGCGAAGAGGAACTTGCCCCGCGCCGCTTTCAGCTTGGGCCAGGCCCCAGCCGCCGCAGCCTCGCGCAGGGTCGGATAGCGGCCCTGGATCTTGTCGGGCGTGATCAGATGATCGGGGGCAAAGACGGACCGGATCTCCGTATCGATGGAGTCCATCGCCGCCAGATCAAAGGGCAGCAAGGGCGTCGCGCCGGGCATGGCGATCTGACTATCCTTGAGGTTCATGATCACCAAGATAGGCATGTGATCAGGGTGGGCCTTTGACCAGTCGCGCATTTGCGTCAGGCATTGGACGAAGGTCTGACAAACACTGCGATAGTCGAGGTCGGGCACATGCATGACCTTTAGACCCGGCGCGGCCATCAGGCTCGTATCATAGGGCTGCTTTTCTTTGGCCAGCTTGAGCCCCAGCGGCGTCAGATAACGCCCGCCCTTTGGGTCATAGACATAGTCCAGTTCAATCTGCCTTGCCCCGGCATCGAGCTGCTCTGGCAGGGGAGGATGGGCATAGTCGAGGCTGGCGGCCGACTTGGGATTGATAAGCTTGAAGGTCGCCATCTCGTCTGGCGCAATGGCGGCCTTATAGCTGTTGTGCGTACCGATCACCTGAATAGCGTTCATCGGCAAGGCGTCGACCGCCTCGCGCGTGCATCCGGGCTGTCCCGTTGGTTTTTCCAGATCGCAGGTCGGCAGGACCGATAGGGCGGCGGCGAGAACGAGCGAGATCATGGGCGTGGCCTTTGGGTGGAGTGTGAACAACCATAGACTGGATTTGTGTCAGTTTGGATAGGGCTTTGCGGTCAATCTGCTCGTGTATATGACCTGCAAAATTCAATCAAAACTATAAATTTTCTATAATAAAAACCCCCGCAAAAGCTATTATCTGAT
>CANKPO010000198.1 GCA_947484535.1 Caulobacteraceae bacterium | reverse complement strand
CCGGCAGCAAGGCCCAGACCAGACCCCCGGCCCAGTCCAAGAGGCAGCGGGCACCGAAGGGCTTAAGCTGCTCGATCACCTCAGCCCCCGCCATCGGCGGCACATTGATCCGCCATAACGCCCCCGCGCCTTGCAGGGGCTTCAGATGCTGGACCTGTTCCCATAGGAGGGCGCTGGCCTCGGTCGGCAGGACATCACAAGGCGCGGTGGCCCCGAATTGCGCCAGCACCATCTGCACCCGCGCCTTGACCGACGGCTCGAACCCTTCGAGGCGCAGGGCCGTGAGGGCCGGTCCGCCATTGATGTCGGCTGGCAGGTGCGCTGCGGCGGCGACGTCGGCTTGCGAGCCAAGGGCCTGACCCATGACCAGACAGGCTTGGCGCTCATTAAGGCCAGACAGGACCACGGTCTGGACCGTCTGGGGCCGAGGCAAGACCTTCAGCGTCACCTCGGTCATCACCGCCAACTGACCCCACGAATTGGCCAACAGCTTGGGCAGGTCATAGCCGGTGACATTCTTGACCACCTTGGCCCCGCCCATAAAGGCCTCGCCGCGCCCGGAGACGCCGCGCAGGCCGAGGAAATGGTCGCGCACCGCTCCCGCCGTCAGCCGCCGCGAGCCGGATACCCCCGCCGCAATCACCCCGCCAAGGGTCGCGGCTGGGGCTAGGCCAAACAGGACGCCATGGTCAAAGGGCTCAAAGGCCAGCATCTGGTTGTTCTGGGCCAGCAGGGTCTCGATCTTAGCCAAGGGCGTGCTGGCCCCCGCCGTCAGGACCAGTTCGGGGCCGTCATAGTCGATGACCGCGCCAAAGCCTTGGATCTGCAACAGGGTGCTATCGCGGCCGGGCCGACCGATGGCCGATTTGGTGCCGCCGCCGCGAACCTCCAGCCGCTGACCGCGCGCCGCCGCTTGGCTGATGGCCTCGACCAACTCGTCCGTTCCGTGCGGACGCAAGATGACTTGGTCAGCCATCCTAGAACCTTGGCAGGTCTGGGAAGGGCACGGCCCCGTGATGGATGTGCATGCGGCCCATCTCGGCGCAGCGATGGAGGGTCGGGAAGACCTTGCCCGGATTGAGCAAGAGGTGCGGATCAAAGGCGCACTTGACCCTCTGTTGATGGGCCAGATCAATATCGGTGAACATGGTCCCCATCAGGTCGCGCTTTTCCACCCCAACCCCATGCTCGCCGGTCAGGACGCCGCCGACCTCGACACAGAGCCGCAAGATGTCGGCGCCAAACTCTTCGGCCCGCTCAAGCTCTCCGGGCTGATTGGCATCATAGAGGATCAGGGGATGCAGATTGCCGTCGCCCGCATGGAACACATTGGCGACCTTAAGCCCATAATGGTCCGACAGGGTCGCCATCCGGCGCAGAACCTCCGGCAGTCGTCGCCGAGGGATGGTGCCGTCCATGCAGTAATAGTCCGGCGAGATGCGCCCCACCGCCGGGAACGCCGCCTTGCGCCCCGCCCAGAAGGCCAGCCGCTCGTCCTCGCTGGTCGAGACCCGCGACGTCACCGCGCCATTGGCCTTGGCAATCTTGGCCACCTGCTCGACCAGATAGTCACATTCGGCATGGGGTCCATCCAGTTCGACGATCAGCAGGGCCTCGACGTCGAGCGGATAGCCCGCATGGACAAAAGCCTCGGCCGCATGGATGGCGGGGCGGTCCATCATCTCCATCCCCGCCGGAATGATCCCCGCCGCGATCACATCGGCCACGCA
Organism: Caulobacteraceae bacterium; assembly: GCA_947484535.1. Lineage (GTDB taxonomy): Bacteria > Pseudomonadota > Alphaproteobacteria > Caulobacterales > Caulobacteraceae > CAISGS01. The sequence continues at coordinate 2,365 of CANKPO010000198.1, read as the reverse complement.
CTGACCGGCGCTTTCGACAGTCTCAAAGCCCAGCAACAGGGCGCGCGCTGTCTGCGGCTTGGGCAACAGACGCACCGTCACCTCGGTGACCACGCCCAGCAGCCCCTCAGAGCCGACGACAATGCCCAGAAGGTCGAGGCCCGCCGGGTCCAGATGCTGGCCACCCAGACGCACGACCTCCCCGTCCATCATCACCATCTCGACACCCAGCACATTGTTGGTCGTCAGGCCATATTTCAGACAATGGACCCCGCCGGAATTCTCCGCCACATTGCCGCCAATCGAACAGGCAATCTGGCTGGAGGGGTCAGGCGCATAGTAGAAGCCGCGATCCTCGACCGCGCGGGTGATGGCCAGATTGGTCACCCCCGGCTGAACCACCGCCACGCGGCTGTCATAGTCAATATCCAGAACCCGATTGAACTTGGACAGGCCCAAAAGGACCCCATCTTCCAGCGGCAAGGCCCCGCCCGACAGCGACGTGCCCGACCCACGCGGTACCACCTTGACCCCGGCCTCGTTGCACCAGCGCAAGATCGCCGACACCTGCGCCGTCGTTTCGGGCAGGACCACGACCAGAGGCACCTGGCGATAGGCCGTCAACCCATCGGACTCATAGGCGCGCAAAGAGAACGGATCAGCGATCACGCCCTCGCCCGGCACAATCGCCCGCAAGGCCGCCACAATCTCGCCCCGCCGAGACAGAACCGCCCCATCGGGCACAGGCATCTTCACAAACATTTCCCCTAAGCTGGCGCGTCAGAAGACTACCCGCAGAGCCGGAGGGGGCCTAGTTGAAATTGGGGAAGGCAAAAGGTTAGACTTTTAAAATGGTCAATGTTTTATTTCTATTTTGAGGCGAAATCTGGGTGGGGCGTGTTGACAAATGTTTACATTGCGATAGGGTCGAGTGGTGCCTATGGCTAGGCCTCGGCACCCGAACAAAGAGATCGAGGCTGCGGTTCGGTTCGCGGAAACGCAAGGCTGGCGATGGATCAGGGGCATGGGCCATTGCTGGGGGCGGCTCCTATGCGAGCACAGTGATCGGGACGGCTGCATCCTGTCCGTCTGGAGCACGCCGAAAAGTGCTGAAAACCATGCCGCAGCCCTTCGCCGGACGGTCAATCGCTGTCCCCATAAGACTGAGGAGAACGCAGATGAAAACCCATGAATTTGCGATTATCGCTTCGGGCCTCGACCCACAGGCTGATGACTTCGAAGATCGGTTTTTTGAGGCCGGTTGTAGTGACGCGACCCTCTCCTTTCAAAAGGGTGCGATCATCCTAGAGTTTGCACGCGAAGCAGAGACCTTTTCAGCGGCTGTCATTTCGGCCCTTAGCGATGTGATCAGCGCCGGGGCGAAGGTTGAGCGTTTTGAGCCTGACCCCCTCGTCAACCTGTCGGATATTGCCGCGCGCACGGGCCTTTCGCGCGCCGCCCTGTCTCTCTATGCCAGCGGTGCCAGAGCCGCCAACTTCCCGCCCCCCACCGCCCGGGTCACATCGGACAGTCCCCTGTGGGACTGGTGCCTAGTGTCAGAGTGGATGTACGCCCACCAAAAGGTCGATCAGGAGGCGGTCACCCGCGCCCGCCTGATCAAGGAAGCCAACAGGATCGCAGAGATGGGCGATGTAGAACCCCACCACTTCGCCCAGCAGATGAGTTCGAGCGCCGCCGCGTTTGAGAGCGTTTAAAGATTGTGGCCCTACCCGGCCCGCCTTTGCGGTGGGGGTGGTAGGCCTGGAGGGACTCGAACCCCCAACCAGACCGTTATGAGCGGTCGGCTCTAACCATTGAGCTACAGGCCCCCATTTGCGGGTGCAGGGCGAATTAGCACGACATGACAATGTCATAAAGGCCCGGTTCATATTGAAGGGCGTAGCTTATTAAGATGGACATGGTCGGCGTCAGCCTGTTGGCTGGTCCGGCCCTTTGGAGAGACCCCCATGACCCCTGCTCCTCACCGCTCTTTTACGCAGCCCTTGCGGATGGCCAGCCTTGGCCTGCTGCTGGCCAGCCTGACCTTCGGGGCCGCTAGCGCCCAGACCCAGCCTGCCACCGCCGCCCCCCTCTTGCGCCTCAGCGCCTCTGGCGAGGTCAGGGCGGTGCCGGATCGGGCGGCGATCAGTGTCGGGGTTCGGACCATCGCCCCCGCAGCGGCGCAGGCCATGGCTCAGAACCGCGAGCGGATGGGCAAGGTGATGGCCACATTGCTGAAACAGGGCGTGGCGGCGCGGGACATTCAAACCTCGGCCATCGATCTGAGCCCGCAATATAACTATGTCCAGAACGAGCCGCCCAAGCTGACCGGCTATCAGGCCTCGAACGCCTTGACGATCATGGTCAATGATCTGCCGCGCCTTGG
>CANKPO010000197.1 GCA_947484535.1 Caulobacteraceae bacterium | reverse complement strand
GGTCGCCCCGACCTGATCGATGATCCGCGCTTTGCCAAGGCCAAGGATCGCCGCGCCAATGGCCCCGAACTGGTTCGCACGCTCGATCAAGCCTTCGCCGCCTTGAGTTTTGCCCAGGCCGCTGAACGGCTGGACGCCGCCGACATCGCCTGGTCGCCGATGCAAACGCCTGCAGAGGTCGCTGTCGATCCGCAAGCCATCGCGGCGGGCTGCATCGTCGATACGCCAGATGGCAAGGGCGGGACCTTCAAGGCCCCCGGCGGCCCTGCCCGCTTCCCCGGCGCGGATGATGGACCCAAGGGACCCGCACCCACCATGGGGCAACATACCCACGAGATCCTGTCCGCCCTTGGCTATAACGAGGCTGAGATCCTAGCGGCCAGCGGCGCCTAGGTCTTTTTACCGGCGTCCCGCGCCTCGGAGAGCATGCGCAGCATCTCTGAGGTGAAGATCGAATTGCCGAGGCTGGACCCACTGCTGTTAGAGCCATTATTGCCAAACGGGCTGCTGGGCTCTTGGGTGCCATTCAGAATGAGGCTGACCAGAGCCTCTTGCTGGGCCCTTTTGTCCGCATTGCGCGCCGAGGTATATTGCAGATATCCGCTATCAGGTGCCGGACTGACCGGTGCCGCGCCCTGCCCCGGACCAACCTTGGTCAGGTTGGCATAGACCTCTTCGACCGTTGCGGGCCGACCGCTACGATAGAAGATCGAACGGTTCGCTGCGGCGGCATCGGGAAAGAGTGAGGCCGCCGACGCCCCCGGCTTAGACGCCATTGCTTCGATCAGCTTGGCGGAGCCCTGAGGCCCCAGAAAATGGGCGGCGTAGAGTTCCCCCGCCGTCGGATCGCGCCCCACGCGACCTCGCAGGTATGAGGCATGGTCGGAAGTTAATTCACCAGCCATCAAGGACGCGGCATGGGGGTCCAGCTTCAGGTCCATCACCGCCTGGCGCGACGCGCCATTGGCCACGCGATAGCGGCCATCAGAGCCCCTGTCGATCAGAGCGGCGTAGTTGGCATAGCCATGCTTAGCGCCATGCTCTTTGAGCGTGCTCATCCAGGTCTGATCGATGAATTGAAACAGGCCGGCTGCCGAAGAGGTTCCCGCCCGCGCATTGGGATTGAACCCACTTTCACGGTTGGCCGTTTTCAGCAAAAAGCCAAAATCGACGCCCGTCGCGTTGGACGCGCGCCTCAATGCCGCTTGAACGACGCCTTTGATCGACTCGACTGCCATGGGTGAAAGGTGAACATTTAGGGTTAACCAAACCCTAACGGCCTTCAATCCAGATCAGGCAATATCGAACCGACGCGCGTCCATCTGGGTCGCGAAGGTGTCCAACGCGTCATTGGCAAGCTGAGACGCAACGGTCTTTGCCACCAAGGCCGCGAGCAGCCAGCCATTGCGCCGAGCCCCGCAGGCTAAGGTCACGCCCGGAGCGCGGCTTGGGCCGACCAAGGGCAGGCCATCCGGCGTCGCGGCCCTGACGCCCGTCCAATGGTGAGCTTTCGCCCCTGCCAAGTCTGGATAGAGGCTCGCCCCTACCCCTTGCAAGCGTTCTGCGATGACCGCATCGGGCGTCAGATCGTCTAGGCCAAACTCCATGGTCGCGCCGACCATAGCCCCTGAGGCGCGCGCCACCACATAACCGCCAGCCGAGCGAATGGCGGGGCCTTGTCGCGGTCCCGCACCCTCGAAGACCAGAATCTGACCCTTGATCGGAGACAGGCAGGCCAATTCCGGCGCTATGGACGCCATTCCGCGCCCAAGGCCAGCGGCGATGACCAGGTGATCGGCGTGGATCAGACGGCCATCCGACAAGGTCGCGGTGCCGGGCGAGAAATCGGTGACCGAAGCGGTGATGAACTGGACGCCCAACCGAATAGCCTCTTGATAGAGCCATTCCGTCACGAGCGTCACGTTGAGGCACCAGTCCTCTGGCGTCAAGAGACAGGCCGCGCCCTTGGGATCGAGCCCCGGCGACAGGGCCTGCACAGCGGCGCTCGTCAAGATCTCAAACTGCGCGCCGATGGCGTTAAAGCTCTCGGCCATGGCCTCCGTGCTGATCCCTGACGAGGTCGGGACCCAAAGGGCGCAGGGCTGGGACAGGCCTGTGGGAGAACCCCTGTCTTGAGGCAAGAGATCCAGCCACGCGTCGCGCCCGGCCCTCAGAAGCGCGAACAGGCCCTTGGAGGCCGGGTCCAGCACCGACTCGAAAGCAGGGGCCAGCATACCGGCCGCGACCCCGGAGGCATTGGCCCCGCGCGCGGCAGGATCGACCAGAACCACACCATAGCCTGCTCGCGCCAGCACCAGAGCGCAGGTGAGGCCAATGGCCCCGCCCCCCGCAATCACAATCGATTTAGCCGATGCTGCTGTCATGGCCGCTAGCCAGCCCTAGAGCCGCACAAGGTCAAGGGCGCAGACCTAAATTTCTGCAAATCTTGCTAAAAACCCACATAGAAGACGACGAAATGGCCCCTAGGCCGCCTGAGACGGCTCGTCGATCTTTGGCAGGACATAGTCCAAGGCGATCAGGGTCACCATTCGGCCATCGACATCAATGATCCCCTTGACCAAGGCTTGCACAGCATTGGCCCCCACATCCGGTGCGGCTTGAATATCGCTATCCTTGAGGGTCAAGGTCTCACAGACCGCATCGACCAGAAGGCCAACCAACTGATCGCCGATATAGGTCACGACGATCACATGGCGGTCATTGGGCTCTGTCCGCTCACGGCCAAGGCGCAAAGACATGTCGACAACCGGCATAACCGTGCCACGCAGATTGATCACGCCGCGCACATAGGTTGGGGCCAGCGGTACAGGCGTCGTCTCGGTCCAGCCGCGAATTTCGCGCACCGATGTGATGTCGACGCAGAATTCCTGACTGCCGATGCGAAAGGAAATCAATTCGCGCAAGGTCGGGCTGGTATTTGCAGACATGTTCGTCATGACCCTAATTCCTGTTCGACCGTTGAAAGCACCTCAATAGTGAACATTAGCAATTACGCGAGCCTTAATAGGCGGCGATTGGGTCTAATTTTTTGCCGCGCGCTTCGCATCCAGCTTGATCGAGTCCGCCAGCGTCTTGGCCGACCAACAGCCCTTACCCGTAATGTCGCGCAAGGGTCCCTCGACGCGATAGACACCATAGACCAAGGCCCCCGGCCCCTCCCCGCCTCGGCGCAGGTCCGGCAGGCGCTCGACCTTGGCAAAGCAGGTCGTCAGATCGGTTTGTGAAATCCGTCGATCCAGATCAACCACAAGCCCCGGCCGCGTCTCGTCCAAGTCCTCAGGGAGTGGGGCTGCCGCATATCGGTCCCGCTCGGTCAGTTGGATGGCGGGCCCATTGAGGTTCGGTTGATTAGAAAACTGCGCCAAGGTGACGTAGCTAAAGGTCCCGATCCAGTTGGCACCTTGGGCTTGCCGGACCTCTGCCACCGCCGAGGCAAAGGCGGGCCATTGTCGAAGGGTGCGGGCCGGGTCGCCCTTGAACCCTGCGCGGTAGTCCGTGCTGGCTCCGAAGATCAAGGCCAAGGCGCCGATCCCCAAACCGAAGGGCAGGACGGCGCGGCGAGCAAAGGCGCTCAAGGCTGAGGTCGATAGCCTTGACGCTGCGACTGCGGCAATCAGGGCCAAGGCCGGATAGAGCGGCGTCGGCCAATGGCCCTGCACCCGATCATGGAGCGCGTGAACCAACAGATAGAGCGCAAAGGGCAAGGCGGTCAGGACCAGAAGCGACAGATCCACCTTGCGCCCCTCAGCAACCGCCTCGGACGGTAAGGCCTTGAGGGTCAGGCCTCGGATCGCAAAGCCGGTCATGAAGGGATTGAGCAGCAGGGCCTGGGTCAGGATGAGCTCGACCAAGAACTTGGGCTGGAGGCTAGAGGGCTCTACCCGGCCAAACTGTTTGACGAAGGTCAGCCACTCGTTCTGGGAATTCCACCAGACATTGATACCGAATAGGCCGACACCGATCACGGCTGCGGCCCACGGCCAAGGCGTGGCCAGGCTCCTGCGCCGTTCAGCCGAGGCTAGGACCCAGAGCAGAACCCCCGGCGCGATAAAGAGCGAGGAATATTTCGAAAGGGTCGCAAGG
>CANKPO010000196.1 GCA_947484535.1 Caulobacteraceae bacterium | reverse complement strand
GGCATGGGCTTCCAGACCACGGCCAGTCTGCACCATCAGATCGAGGCCAAGCGTCTGGCCTTTGAGGACCGCGCCAAGTTCTTTGCCGATCCCGATTTTGGCAAGATCCCGCTCGAATGGCTCAATTCCAAGGACTATGCCGCCCAGCGCGCCAAGCTGATCCGTCCGGACCGGATCTTGACGCCCGTCTATGCGGGCCAAGCCCCCAGCCATGGCGACACCACCTATTTCTGCACCGCCGATTCCGACGGCATGATGGTCTCGCTGATCCAGTCCAACTATCGCGGCATGGGATCAGGGCTGGTGCCGGACAATATGGGCTTCATGTTGCAAGACCGGGGCGAGCTGTTCAATCTGAACGATGGCCACCCGAACCTCTATGCGCCGGGCAAAAGGCCGTTCCAGACCATCATTCCGGGTTTTGCCTGCAAGGATGGCGCGCCGCTTCTGGCCTTCGGGGTCATGGGCGGGGACATGCAGCCGCAAGGTCAGGCTCAGATCATTATCAACATGACCGACCATGGTCTGGATGTGCAGGCTGCCGGGGACAATCCGCGTTGGCACCACGAAGGCTCCAGCGAACCGACCGGCGAGCCTCAGGACGGGGTCGGAACCCTCAGGCTGGAATCAGGCGTTCCCCAAGCCACCCGCGAGGGTCTGGCGGCCTTAGGCTGGAAGTTTGGGCCATCAGACGGCGGCTTTGGCGGCTATCAGGCCATCCAGCGGTTCGAGGGCCGCTATGCGGCAGCCTCTGAAATGCGCAAGGATGGTTTGGCTCTGGCCTATTAGCGTGAGGTCAAGGGGCCAAGCGCCCATCGACAATGGCGGAGGGTTCGAAGGTAAAGAGTACCTCCGGGTCCGGCTTGCCGACGTGCATCGCCAGTTTTGGCGGCTTGATCACGTGCAAGATGTGGCGAATGACATTGAGCCTTGCGGTCTTCTTATGATCGGCTCGCACGCAAACCCACGGGGCGGCGGCGGTGCTGGTGCGGGTCAGCATCTCATTGCGGGCGACGGAATAGTCGCACCATTTGGCTTCGGCCACATCGTCCATAGCGCTGACCTTGAGCCGCTTTAGGGGGTCGGTGCGGCGCGCCTTTAGGCGGCGAACCTGCTCATTGCGGTCAATATCCAGCCAGATCTTGATCAGGACAATGTCGGCTTCGATCAGCATGTGCTCGAAATTGGGGGCGTCCTTGAGGAAGTCGGCCTGCTGGTCGGGCGTAGAAAAGCCCATAACCCGCTCGACCCCGGCCCGATTGTACCAAGAGCGGTTGAAGATCACGATCTCACCGGCGGCGGGCAGGTGCTCGACATAGCGCTGGAACCACCACAGGCTCTTGTCCCGGTCAGACGGCTTGGGCAGGGCAATGACACGGGTATTTCGCACGGCCAGATGTTCGATAATGCGCTTGATCGTGCCATCCTTGCCTGAGGCGTCACGCCCCTCAAACAGGATGACGATCTTGCGGCCCTTGGCCATGGCCCAGACCTGCATATTGACCAATTGAACCTGAAGGTCCCTTAGGGCGGCGTCATAGTCGGCATGGGCCGCCTTTTTCTCGGCAGATTTGGGCATGGTCGTGACCTCTCAGGCGTTCTGCGCAGGCTTTGCCGTGCGCTCGGTCTAGCGGCAAGGCCCACAAAGGTGCAAAATCACAGCCATGATACGCCTTTTTGTTCCTGATGATCTGTCCCTTGACGTCGCACTGGTGCTTCAGCCCGAGCAGGCGCGCTATCTGACGTCGGTCATGCGCCTTGGCCTTGGCGATGAGGTGGCCCTGTTCAATGGCCGTGATGGCGAGTGGCTGGCCAAACTCAGCCTGATCACTAAGCGCGCCTGCCAGTTGACGGTCGAGCGTCAGGTGGCGGTCCAGACCGAAGGTCCTGACCTTGATCTGATCGTGGCGCTGGTTAAGCGCGGTCCGTTGGAAACCATCATCGAAAAGGCGGTTGAGCTGGGCTGTCGTCGCATTCGTCTGGTCACCACGCGCCGCACCAATGCCGGGCACGTCAATATTGAGCGGCTGCAAGCCATTGCCACCGAGGCGGCTGAGCAGTGCGAAAGGCTGGATGTGCCGCAGGTTCTCGCGCCTCAGCCGCTCGAAGCCCTTCTGAGCGGCTGGGACAGCCGCCGTCTGATGTTCTGCGACGAGGCGGGGGATGCCAAGCCTGTGCTGAGCGCCCTTGCGGGGCAAGGTTCCGGCCCGTGGGCCGTGCTGATCGGCCCTGAAGGCGGCTTTGCACCTGAAGAACGGGTCCGTTTGCGTGCCCTAGAGGCGGTGGTGCCTGTCACCCTCGGTCCGCGTATCCTGCGTGCGGACACCGCCGCCATCAGCGCCCTGAGCCTCTGGCAAGCGGCCTTGGGCGATTGGTGCGAGGCCAAAGGGTGACTTTCCCCCACCATCGCCCTAGTTTCCCCTCCTCGTAACCGGAGCGCCACATGGCCTATCGCAGTCTGAGGGATTTCATTGCCGAGCTAGAGGCGGCGGGCGAGTTGGTCCGCGTCACCGAGCCGGTCTCCACCGTCTTGGAAATGACCGAGATCCAGACCCGGCTGCTGGCCGAGGGCGGCCCAGCCGTCCTGTTCGAGAACGTCATTCGTGCCGATGGTGAGCCCTCGGACATGCCCTGCCTTGTCAACCTGTTCGGTACGGTCAAGCGTGTGGCCATGGGCGTGACCCTGGGCGGTGAGGCCCGCACTACGGCGGGCGAACTGCGCGAGGTCGGAGAGATCTTGGCCTTCCTGCGCCAGCCTGTGCCGCCCAAGGGCTTTGCCGATGCCCTCGATATGTTACCTCTGGTCAAGACCGTCATGTCGATGCGGCCCAAGGTGGTCAAGAAGGCCCCGGTTCAAGAGATCGTCTGGACCGGCGATCAGATCGACCTGACCAAGCTGCCGATCCAGACCTGCTGGCCGGGTGAGCCTGCGCCCCTCATCACCTGGCCCCTTATCGTCACCAAGGGTCCAGGCAAGGACCGCGAGGACGATTTCAATCTGGGCATCTATCGGATGCAGGTGCTGGGCAAGGACCGCGCCATCATGCGCTGGCTGGCGCACCGGGGCGGGGCGCAGCATCATCGGCGCTGGAAAGAGTCCGGCAAGCGCGAGCCACTGCCGGCCTGCGCCGTTCTTGGCGCTGATCCAGGCACCATCTTGGCCGCCGTGACGCCGGTCCCCGACACCCTGTCCGAATATCAATTTGCCGGTTTGCTTCGTGGGGCCAAGGCCGAGTTGGTCGCGGCCAAGACCGTGCCCCTGATGGTGCCAGCCGAAGCCGAGATCGTCATTGAGGGCCATGTACTGCTGGATGACTATGCCGATGAGGGTCCTTACGGCGACCACACCGGCTATTATAATTCCGTCGAGCCGTTCCCGATCTTTCAGGTCAGCGCCATCACCATGCGGCGCAAGCCGATCTATCTGACCACCTTTACCGGACGCCCGCCTGACGAGCCGAGCGTGCTGGGCGAGGCCCTGAACGAGGTCTTTATCCCGCTTCTTTGCCAACAGTTCCCCGAGATCGTCGATTTCTGGCTGCCGCCCGAGGGCTGTAGCTATCGGATCGCTGTGGTGTCGATGAAGAAGGCCTATCCGGGCCATGCCAAGCGCGTGATGATGTGTGTCTGGTCGTACCTGCGCCAGTTCATGTACACCAAGTGGGTCATTGTCGTGGATGCCGACATCAATGCGCGCGACTGGAAAGATGTCATGTGGGCCATGTCCACCAAGATGGACCCTGCGCGGGACATCACGGTGCTAGAGAACACCCCCATCGACTATCTGGATTTTGCTTCCCCGGAATCGGGTCTGGGCTCGAAAATCGGGCTGGATGCGACCGACAAGTGGCCGCCTGAGACCAAGCGCGAATGGGGCACCGAAATTCGCATGGACCAGTCGGTTATCGACGAGGTCAGTGCCAAATGGTCCAGACTGGGCCTGCCGGGTTCGGGCAAGCCGATCTGGAAATAGGGTGCCCCATCCCCGCGTCATTGCGAGCGAAGCGAAGCAACCCAGGGGACTGACACGGACCGGAATTGACATTCCCCTGGGTTGCTTCGGCGCTTTGCGCCTCGCAATGACGCGGCAGTGGGCCGCTTCCATGCTGCGCG
>CANKPO010000195.1 GCA_947484535.1 Caulobacteraceae bacterium | reverse complement strand
TATGGCCAGAAGATCTACATCACCTGGGGCGACCATGATGTGGCCGATAATATTGTCCATCTGGTGCTGGCCCGGCTGCCCGATGCGCCCGAGGGCGTGAAGGGCATATCCCTGTTCCTCGCCCCCAAATTCCTCACCGCTGAAGACGGAAGCCTCGGCGCGGCCAATGACGTCCGACCCGGCGGCATCGAGCACAAGCTCGGCATCCACGCCTCGCCCACCTGCATCATGCTGTTCGAAGGGGCGAGGGCTGAGCTGGTCGGCCAAGAGGGTCAGGGCCTCGCCCATATGTTCACCATGATGAATGCCGCCCGTCTCAATGTCGGCATGCAGGGCGTCGGCATTGCCGAGCGGGCCTATCAGGGGGCTCTGGCCTATGCGGTCGAGCGCAAGCAGGGCCGCTCAGCCTGGACCGGCGAGCACCCCGCCCGCATCTTTGACCATCCCGATGTTCGCCGCATGCTGATGCTGATGAAGGCGCGTATCGAGGCCGCCCGCGCCATCTGCCTGGCCACCGGCATCGCTGCCGATGTGGCCCAGCTCGACATAGATCCTGCCCTGCGCGAGGCCGCTCGCCTGCGCGAAGAGCTGTTCGTTCCCGTGGCCAAGGCCTGGTCCACCGATGTGGGGGTCGAGGTCGCCTCTATGGGCGTTCAGATCCATGGCGGTATGGGCTTTGTCGAAGAGACGGGCGCGGCCCAGCACTATCGCGACGCGCGGATCGCCCCGATCTATGAAGGCACCAACGGCATCCAAGCCATCGACCTGATGGGCCGCAAGCTGGCCATGGGTAATGGCGAGGCAGTGCGCCAACTGATCAACGACATCTGGCCGACCGCCTCAGCGCTGAAGAGCCACGACAATGCTTGGCTGCACACGGTCGGCACGCGGCTGGAGAACGGCATCGCCGCTGTGCAGGCCGCCACCGGCTGGCTGATCGAGCGGCGCGGCCATGCCCAGCCCGACGCCCTGGCAGGGGCTGCGGCCTATCTGAAGCTGCTGGGTGATGTGATGGGCGGCTGGATGCTCGGCAAGGGCGCTCTGGCGGCCGCGCGTCATCTGGCGGCGGGCGAAGGCGACGCGGCCTACTGGCGCACCAAGATCGGTCTGGCCCGCATCTATAGCGAACATATCCTCGCCCAAGCCCCCGGCCTGACCGCCGCCGTGACCCAAGGCTCTGCAGATCTGTTCAACATCACCGCCGAAAGCATGGGCACTTAAGGCCTGCAGAAATCGGTAAGGCTTTTGTGGTTTAAGGGTCGGATCAAAGAAGGACCGCCGCCCTGACCCTCGCCATCTTGCAAGCCCGCATGAGCTCGACCCGCCTGCCCGGCAAGGTGATGGCGGACCTTGTCGGTGCGCCGATGATCCTGCGTCAGATCGAGCGGCTCAAACGCGCAAAGAGGCTGGATCAGATCGTGGTCGCTACCTCGACCGACGCCAGCGACGATGGCCTAGCCGAACGGCTTGTGGCCGAAGGAATTGGGGTCTATCGCGGGTCGCTGGAGGATGTCTTGGGCCGGTTTGTTGGGGCCTTGGAGACCTTTTCAGGCCATGAGACTGTGGTGCGCCTGACCGCTGACTGCCCGCTGGCCGACCCGGACGTGATCGACGAGACCATCGCGCTATTTGAGGGTTCTAGAGCGGACTATGCCTCGAATACCCCAGAGCGCCGCAGCTATCCCAAGGGGCTAGATATCGAGGTCATGCGCGCCGACGTGCTGCGAACGACCGCGACCGAAGCGACCGATCCCTATGACCGCGAACATGTGACGCCCTTCATCTATGGCCATCCGGAACGCTTCAAGGTCGTCGGATTAGAACAACATGCCTCTGAAGGCGAAGTGCGCTGGACCGTAGACCGCCCGGACGACCTGGAATTTGTTCGCGCGGTTTATGAGGCGCTCTATCCGCGCAAGGCTGATTTCACCTCGAACAATGTTCGCGTCTTTGTCCAGTCCCGTCCTGATCTTTGGGCGATGGGCGGCGATCGGCGTTATTGAGGCCCTCATGCCCAAAGTTAGCTTACGCGACCTGACCGAAGACGACCGCGAGCGGATGCACCTCTGGCGCAACAGCCCGGAGGTCTCGGCCTATATGTATACGGATCACCCGATCAGCCGCGCCGAGCATGACCGATGGTTCGATGGCCTAGCCGGTGATCCACGCCGCCTCTATTGGGTGATTGAGGTCGATGGCGTTCCTGCTGGCGTCGCCAATTTGGCCGATATTGATCGCCATAATGGCCGCTGTAGCCTCGGTCACTATCTGGCCGAACCCGCTGCCCGAGGCAAAGGGGTCGGAGCCTATGTCGAATTTTGGCTGATTGAGCAGGTCTTTGGGCCGCTTGGCCTCAACAAGTTCTGGACCGAGGTTCTCTTGTCCAATGAGGCTGCCTGGCGGCTACACTTGGATTTTGGCTTCCAACGCGAGGCGCTCTACCGTCAGCACGTGATGAAGACCGGCCAATATCAGGACGTGGTCGGCCTTGGCCTTCTGGCCGAGGACTGGCCTGCCCTGCGCCCCGCCATGAAGGCCCGCCTTGAGGCCAAGGGCTATCAGGTCGATTGAGCCTCGCGCCATCTCGACAGGGCGGTCAAAGCCTCTAGGCTAAAGCGCAATCAAGAGTCGGGACGGAATAGTGATGAGCGACGAGCAAAAGCCAATGACGCGCCGGATCGGGTCGATCATCGGCGGATCTGTCGGCAATCTGGTCGAGTGGTTTGACTGGTACGTCTATGCCGCCTTCTCGTTCTATTTCGCCAAGGCCTTCTTTCCCAAGGGCGACCAGACCGCGCAGTTGCTGAGCGCCGCTGCCGTTTTTGCCGTCGGCTTTCTGATGCGCCCGGTTGGGGCGTGGATGATGGGGGCCTATGCCGACCGGGTGGGGCGCAAGGCGGCCTTGACCCTGTCGATGGTCATGATGTGCGGCGGGTCGCTGGTCATCGCCCTGACCCCCGGATATGCCACCATTGGTATGGTCGCGCCCATCATTCTGGTTCTTGCCCGCATGTTCCAAGGCCTCAGCGTCGGCGGCGAATATGGGGCCAGCGCCACCTATATGTCCGAAATGGCCAGTTCTAAGAACCGAGGCTTCTGGACCAGTTGGCAATATGTGACCCTGATCATGGGCCAGTTGCTGGCGCTCGCCACCCTGATGGTGCTGCAAGCGACCATGCCGGAAAGCGAACTCGAAAGCTGGGGCTGGCGCATCCCCTTCTTTATGGGCGGCGCATTGGCCGTCGTGGCCTTCTATCTGCGCAGCAGCATCGATGAGACGCCCGCCTTTGAGCAACTCAAGGCCAAGGCTGCCGAGGATAATCTACCGCCAAAGGGCGGTACGATCAGCGCCCTACTGGCCCATCCGCGCGAGGCCCTGATGGTCGTGGGCATGACCATGGGCGGCTCCTTGGCCTTCTATGCCTTCACCACCTATATGCAGAAATATCTGCACAATACCTCCGGCTTCAGCAAGGAGACGGCGACAGGTATCAGCGCCTTAAGCCTTATGCTGTTCATGGTCCTGCAACCGGTCGCGGGCTGGATGTCTGACAAGCTGGGTCGCAAGCCGATGTTGATCGCCTTTGGCGTCTTGGGCAGCCTCTGTACGGTTCCAATCTTCAACGCCTTGAGCCAGACCCGCGACGAGATGACGGCCCTGATCCTTGTCTGTGCGGCCCTCGCCATCATCTCCAGCTACACCTCGATCAGCGCCGTGGTGAAGGCCGAGTTGTTCCCCGCCCATGTCAGGACCCTTGGGGTCGCCCTGCCCTATGCCCTCGCCAATTCGATCTTTGGCGGCACAGCGGAGTATGTCGCCCTGTGGCTCAAACAGGGCGGCCATGAATCTTGGTTCTATGTCTATGTTAGCGGCTGTATCGCCCTGTCGCTGCTGGTCTTCCTGACCATGCCCGACACGCGCGACAAGAGCCGAATCAATGAGGACTAGGCGCTGATGCCCACACCGATGGGACAGGTCACGCCGGTGCCCGAAATGCCGCAATAGCCGTTGGGGTTCTTGGCCAGATATTGCTGGTGATAGTCCTCCGCATAGAAAAATTCCGGCGCGGGCAAGATCTCGGTCGTGATCCGGCCAAGGCCTCGCGCTGACAGGGCCGCCTGATAGGCCGCGCGGCTGGCC
>CANKPO010000194.1 GCA_947484535.1 Caulobacteraceae bacterium | reverse complement strand
GACGTGTTGAACATTGCGCAATATGCCGACCTTCCGGGCTTTGCCGATGCGTCGGTGGAGTTGGTCGAACAGGTCCTCACCGAAGGCGCCAAGTTCTGTGAGGAGGTCCTCGCGCCCCTCAATGGCATAGGCGACAAGCAGGGCTGCGTCTGGTCGCCCGATCACACGGTCAAGACGCCTGACGGCTTCAAGGCCGCCTACAAGGCGATGGTCGAGGGCGGTTGGCCCGCAATCGGCGCGGAGCCAGAGTTCGGCGGTCAGGGCCTGCCAGCCGTTGTGACCCTGGCCTATAGCGAGATGTCATCGGCGGCCAATATGGCCTTTGCCATGTATCCGGGCCTGACCCATGGCTGCTATTCGGCCATCCATGCGGGCGGGTCGGATGAGCAAAAGGCCCTCTACCTTCCCAAACTGGCCACCGGTCAGTGGGGCGGGACCATGAACCTGACCGAGCCGCACTGCGGCACCGATCTGGGCCTTTTGCGCACCAAGGCCACGCCTCAGGCCGACGGCTCCTACAAGATCACCGGCCAGAAGATCTGGATCTCGGGCGGCGAACATGACTTGGCCGAGAACATCGTCCATCTGGTGCTGGCCCGTATCGAGGGCGCGCCCGCTGGAGTTAAGGGTATCTCCCTGTTCATCGTGCCCAAGCATATTCCCGACGCGCAAGGCAATCCTGGCGCGCGCAACAGTGCCAACTGTGTCGGCCTTGAAGAGAAGATGGGCATCCACGGCAGCGCCACCTGCGTCATGTCCTATGAGGACGCCACCGGTTGGCTGATCGGCGAGGAGAATAACGGCCTCAAGATCATGTTCGTGATGATGAATGAGGCCCGCCTCGGCGTCGGCCTGCAAGGCCTAGCCCAAGGCGAAGCCGCCTATCAGGGCGCCGTCGCCTTCGCCAAGGATCGCCTACAGGGGCGCAGCCTCACTGGCCCAAAAAATGTCGAAGGACCGGCTGATCCGATCATCGTCCATCCCGATGTGCGACGGATGTTGATGGAGTCCAAGTGCCTGCTCGAAGGCGGCCGCGCCTTCATGCTCTGGACCGGTATGCACGGCGATTTGGCCACCAAGAGCCCCGATGCGGAGGTCCGCCAAAAGTCTCATGACTATATGGGCCTGATGACCCCGGTCCTGAAGGGCTTCTTCACCGACAAGGGCTTCAAGATCGCCTCGGACTCGCTGCAGGTCCATGGCGGTTCGGGCTTCACCGAAAGCTATGCCGCCTCGCAATATATGCGCGATGTGCGCATCACCCTGATCTATGAGGGCACCAACGGGGTTCAGGCCCTCGACCTGGTCGGTCGCAAGCTGGCAGCCAGCGGTGGCCGGGCGGTGATGAGCTTCTTTGCCGAGATCGACGCCTTCCTCGCAGATCATGACGACGATGAGACGCTCAAGGTCTTTGTCGAAGGCCTTCAAACCGCCAAGGCCCAACTGCAAGAGGCCACGATGTGGCTCATGTCCAATGGCCTGCAAAATCCTGACAATGCCGGGGCCGCGTCGAGCGACTATCTGCACCTCTTTGGCCTGACCGGCACGGCCTATATGTGGGCCCTGATTGCTAAGGCCGCCGCCGCCAAGATCGCGGAGGGGTCAAGCGATCCCTTCTATGCCGACAAGCTGGTCACGGGCCGGTTCTTTGTCGAACGGGTCCTGCCCGATACCGGATCCCATCTGGCCAAACTCAAGACCGGCTCAGCGACCATGATGGCGCTTGCCGCTGACCGCTTCTGAACCACATCTTGATCAACGACATAAAAAGACAGGAAACATCATGGGCGTTCTGAACGTTGAAAAACCAGCCTTCATGGACATTGAAGAGCTCAACATCTTTGAAGCCGCTGTTGGCCGCTTCTTTGACGACCACGCGGGACCTTCGGAGGTGCAGCGCTGGCGCGACAATGGCGTGGTGGACCGCAAGATGTGGACCACGGCGGGCGAAGCGGGCCTTCTGGGCGTGTCCCTGCCCGAAGAATATGGCGGCTCTGGCGGTGACTTCCGCCATGAGGTCGTGATCATGGAGCAGATGGGCCTGAAGGGCGTCGAGGGCTTCGGCATCACCCTGCACAACGCCATCGTTGCCCCCTACATCAACCACTATGGCTCCGAAGAGCAAAAGCAGCGTTGGTTGCCGCGGATCATCTCGGGAGAGCTGGTCACGGCCATCGCCATGACCGAGCCCGGTGCTGGGTCGGACCTGCAAGGGGTCAAGACCACCGCCAAGAAGGACGGCAATCACTATGTGATCAGCGGTCAAAAGACCTTCATCACCAATGGCCAGACTGCCAATCTGATCTGCGTCGTCTGCAAGACCGATCCAACGCTGGGCTCAAAGGGCACGTCCCTGATCATGGTCGAGACCGATGAGGTCGAGGGCTTTGAGCGCGGCCGTAACCTGCACAAGGTCGGTCAGGAGAGCCAAGACACGTCTGAACTGTTCTTCAATGATGTTCGGGTCCCAACCTCGAACCTCTTGGGCGCCGAAGAGGGCAAGGGCTTTGTTCAACTGATGCAGCAATTGCCTCAGGAACGTCTGATCATCGCCATCCAGGGCCTCGCCATGATCGAGCGGGCGTTGCAGGTGACCATCGAGTACGTCAAGGACCGCAAGGCCTTTGGCCAGCGCATCATCGACTTCCAAAATACCCAGTTCAAGCTGGCCGAAGCCAAGACCGAAGCCACCGTCGCCAAGGTCTTTGTCAACCACTGTACCGACCTCTTGATGGCCGGAAAGCTCGATGCGGCAACCGCCTCAATGGCCAAATATTGGGTCAGCGACCTGCAGTGCAAGATCGTCGATGAATGCCTGCAACTGTTCGGCGGCTATGGCTATATGACCGAATATCCCATCGGCCAGATGTATAAGGATGCTCGCATCCAGCGCATCTATGGCGGGGCCAATGAGATTATGAAGGTCCTGATCGCCCGCACCCTCTAGGCCACAGTCTCGATCTTGATGACGATTTCGAACGGGCGGGGCCAATAGCCTCGCCCGTTTCTTTTCAGATCAAATAGGAACTGTTTGACCTGTTCAGATCGTAATTTCGGTAATTTCAGATATTTTTTGAAACGTCTAGGGCGAGATAGCCCGCCTATAATCTGAGATAGAGCAAA
The DNA here is from genome assembly GCA_947484535.1 of Caulobacteraceae bacterium. Lineage (GTDB taxonomy): Bacteria > Pseudomonadota > Alphaproteobacteria > Caulobacterales > Caulobacteraceae > CAISGS01. The sequence goes on along the minus strand of CANKPO010000194.1, from coordinate 1,021 downwards.
CAATTTTATCTACTTTGATTTATAGATAGTGCTACATTAATGACGAACTCTTAAGTCCCGCCAGCGTAGCTTCGCCCTCATGCCTGATCACAAGTCCGCACACGAACTGCCAAAGCCGACTGGCGACATTGTCTATGGCCAGAGCTTGGAAGCTGACGAGGCGGGCAGTTTCGATGATCTCACCGCCGCGATCATGGCCACAACGGTGGCTCGGGTGGGCTATTGGCGGCTGCTGACACCCAGCAACAACATCATATTTTCCGAGACCATGTACGAGATTCACGGCCTGTCGTCGGATCAGCCGGTGACCGCCGCATCGATGTTGGAACGGTTCGTACAAGAAGACCGTCACCTGATGGGTCAGATGGTCATGGCTGGCCTTAACCAGTCCGGTCCAGCCTTTGCGGAGTTCCGGCTCAATCACCCGACCCTTGGCGTGCGTCATCTCTGGTCCCGCGTCGAGCGTGAGCCCAGCTCGAAATCCGCCCACCCGGCCCTGTTTGGCATCACCATCGACATTACCGAGCTGCGCCAGAAGGATCAGGATCTGGTCGAGAGCGAGCGTCACCTGCGCTTTTTGACCACCTATAGCCGCGACATGATCATGCGAGTTCGCGGGGATGGAACCTGCACCTACATCTCGCCTGCCGTGGTCACGGTCACTGGTTATGACGCCAAGGATATGGTCGGACATCGCCCGACTCGGCGCGTTCATCCCGAAGACTGGAAACTGGCCCTTGCGGCTGTCCGCGCGATGATTGCCAAGGGTGAGAATAGCAACCGCATTCCCGTCGAATATCGCTATCTGCACAAGACGCGGGGCTGGATCTGGCTGCAGAGCAATATCCGGTTCCTGCTCGGTCCCAATCGCGAAGTCCTTGAGTGGATCGATATTGTTCGCGACATTCATGACCGTAAGATCGCCGAACAGGAGGCTGAAGCCGCAAAAGCCATTGCGGAGGCGGCGGCACGGTCAAAGTCAGAGTTTCTGTCGACCCTGAGCCATGAACTGCGCACGCCG
>CANKPO010000193.1 GCA_947484535.1 Caulobacteraceae bacterium | reverse complement strand
GTGACTTTCTTCCATCAGCACCAACTGAATATTGCGGGCCTGACGGCGCGCAAAGGTCGTGGCCAGGCCAATGGCGTCGGTGAAGGAGGCAAGGACCACACTGTCGGCTCCACCGGTCGCGGCGCTAAAGCCCGCCGCTGTGAGGCGCAGCAGGTTCACCCACGGGTCAAAGCGGGTCAGCATGCGATGGGAAGATCGCGCCTCGATCACCGCTGTCTGTTCGCGGCCGCAAGCGGCGGTCAGCTTGGCAAACAATAGGCGCGTGGCCCGAAGTTTGGCGATATTGATGAAATATTCGCCGTCGACCGAGACGCCCAAAACGATCCGTCCGAATGCCTCGGTCAGATCCATTCCCGCGCGGTTGAGGGCCTTGGCATAGGTCGCCGCCGCCGCAATCATCATGGCCAGTTCTTGAGCCTCAGCACCGCCTGCCTCGTGGACGGCTTGGCCGGAAGCCAGCATCAGGCTGGCCTTGGGATAGGCCTTGGCCAAGCGGGTGCCGACGGTGGCAGCGCTGATCAGGTGACCGTCAACCGGGCCGGGGCTCGAGCCTTGGCGGGCGAGCGCGCCCAGCGGGTCCATATGGAAGGCCAATTGCGCTTGGGGTGCGCCCTTAGCGAGGCTACCGAGCCAATCGGCGGCCTTCGGGCCCATGAAACCGGCATCAAGGGCCACAGGGGCCAGATCGAGCAGGATACCGCTCAGGACCTTGGCCAGCCCGGCCTCGTCACCGACGGCAATGCCGTTTTGGGCGCTCGGGTCGAGGGTCAGAAGAATCGATGCTGCGCCGCCCTCGAGGTCCTTCAGAGCCTCGGCATTGGCCGCGACCGGATCGGGATGGGCGATAGAGGTGCGAAGGTCCCACGGGCGGAATTGATCGCCGGGCAGGGCGCGGACCGGATTTTCGATCCCATCGGCCGCTGTATAGAGCGGTTGCAGGCTCTGGCCGCCATAGGTCTTGGAGACGAGTCTCTTCTCGAACGGCGCGCCTTTGAGGGTTTTTTCTACGATAGCCAGCCATTCGGCGCGCGACGGTGCCGCAAACTCTGCTGCCAGCGAAATGATCTTGTCGTCCAACTCAGGCCCCTTCGGAGGTCTCATAAGGATTATCTTTCGGAAATGCGCTGCCAATGGGGTGGGCGTCAAGCGTTCCAAAGCCTTGCCCTCGCGGCACTTCGCCTTAAAATAAGGTTGGAACGTTCAAACCGGCGATCCGGTAAATTTCAGGAGCCCTTGTCTATGGCATTGCCATCCATTCTGCGTGACCGCCTGCGCCTACCCGTCATCGCCTCGCCGCTGTTTATCATCTCCACCCCCGATCTCGTCATTGCCCAGTGCAAGGCCGGTATTGTCGGGTCCTTTCCGTCCTTGAATGCCCGTCCGGTTTCGTTGTTGGATGAGTGGCTGCACCGCATTCGCGAAGAGCTGGCCGAGTGGGACCGCGACCATCCTGACACGCCGTCTGCCCCCTTTGCGGTCAATCAGATCGTTCACAAGACCAACAACCGCTTGGAAGAAGATGTCGCGCTTTGCGTCAAGCACAAGGTGCCGGTGATCATCACCTCGCTGGGTGCTCGCGAAGATCTGAACACGACTATCCATTCCTATGGCGGCGTCGTCCTGCACGACATCATCACCGACCGCTTTGCGCGCAAGGCTGTTGAAAAGGGCGCAGATGGCCTGATCGCCGTTGCCGCTGGTGCCGGTGGCCACGCGGGCACCCTGTCGCCCTTTGCGCTGGTCCAAGAGATCCGCGAATGGTTCGACGGTCCGATTGCCCTGTCTGGTTCCATCGCCAATGGCGCCGCGATCCTGTCGGCTCAGGCCATGGGTGCAGACCTTGCCTATATGGGCTCGGCCTTCATCGCGACCAAGGAAGCCAACGCCGATCAGGGCTATAAGGATATGATCGTGGAGTCGGCCGCCGACGATATCGTCTATTCCAACCTGTTCACCGGTGTTCACGGTAACTATCTCAAGCCATCCATCGTTAAGGCCGGTCTTGACCCGGAAAATCTGCCGGTCAGCGACCCGTCAAAGATGAACTTTGGCTCGGGCGGAAACCAAGACGCTAAGGCTTGGCGCGATATCTGGGGCTGTGGCCAAGGTATTGGTGCGGTTAAGGAAATGCAGTCCGTGGCCGAGTTTGTTGACAAGCTCGCAGGCGAATATGAAGCCGCCAAGGCCGACCTCATCGCCAAGACGGCCCTAACCTCCGGTGCCCATCTGGTCGCCGCAGAATAATCCCCAGCCGCTTTGGCGGCCTCAGACTGATCCTTGGCGGTGCGTGACGTTCACGGCCGCCGAGGAGACCGTCCCTTGTCGAATGATGCGACCCCAAGACTGGCCTTGCCCTATGTGGCCGCCGGTCAGGCTCAAAAACACGTCACCGTCAACGAAGCCTTCGCCCGTCTCGATGGGCTTGTGCAGATGGCGGTCGAGACCCAGACCCTATCCTCCGCGCCCAACGCGCCAAAGGACGGTAGCCTCTACATTCTTGCTCCATCTCCGACCGGTACCGCTTGGTCAGGCTACTCCGCCGGATCGGTTATGCGGTATGAAGCGGGAAGCTGGTCGGCCCTTGCGATCGATGAGGGCACGGTGGCTTGGCTGCGGGATGAGGACCGATTGGTGGTCTTTGATGGCCAGCAATGGCGATCAGCGGGCGCGGACCTGTCGATCATCAACAATATCCAGCGGCTCGGGGTCGGGACGACGGCCGATGCCAATAACCCCGTCAGTCTGCGCCTCAACCGTCTGCTCCTGACCAGCAAACCGGCCAGCGACGGCGGCACGGGTGACCTGCGTCAGACCCTGAACAAGGACCTCGCCAATGGGGTCCTGTCGATGCTGTTCCAAAGCGGCTGGTCCGGAAGGGCAGAGTTTGGCCTTCTGGGATCGGAGGATTTCAGTCTCAAGGTCAGCGCCGATGGTGGGAACTGGCAGACGGCTTTTGACGTCACTCGGGCCAGCGGCAAGGTCAATTTCCCCAAGGGAGCGGCACGCAGCCAAGTCGATATCTTCACCGCCAATGGGGCCTACCGGATCCCCGATTGGGCTCAGCGGCTTGAGGTGATCTTGGTCGGGGCAGGCGGTGGCGGGGCCAGCGGATCGAGCGGCGATGCGACCGCAAACCGCATGGGCGGCGGCGGCGGCGGGGCAGGCGGCTATGTCACTGAGACCTTCGACGTCAGCGAACTGTCTGGCCCACTGACCGTCACGGTGGGAGGCGGGGGTTTGGGGGGCGTGGGCGTGTCTGGCACGGCCAGTTTGCGGTCTGGTGGTGCGGGCACCGCATCTAGCCTTTCGGTGAATGGGGCTGTGGTGCTGTCTGCTAACGGAGGTGCCGGTGCCTCGTCCATATCCGGGGGCGGGGGTGCTGGCGGTGCCGGTTCCTATGGTCTGGGAGCCGCAGGCGGTGCTTCGGTCTCGAACAGTGTCGCAAGCAGCGGAGCAGAGGGTGTCGGCGCAGGTCCCGGCGCGGGCGGCGGCGGCGGCGCGCTGGACACAGCTTCGGTCCAGCGGTCGGGAGGTAATGGCGGCACAGGTCAAGGCCTTGGTGGAGCCTCCCGCCGGGCACCGGGCGGCACGGGGGCGACCTCGCTCGGCGGCTCGGGCAATGTAGGCACAGGCAAGGCTTGGGCACGCGGCACAGCGGGCGGCGGAGGCGGCGGATCGGCCTCAGCCTCGAGCAATGGCGGCGCGGGCGGACATGGTGGCCTGCCCGGTGGCGGCGGCGGTGGAGGAGGGGCCTGCCGTTCGGCCTCAACCTCTGGCAGAGGCGGCGACGGCGGTCGCGGTGAAGTCTGGATCATGGCGATAGGCTAGGGGGGCATCTGATGGAACTGTTGAACACATTTGGCGGCGGGGCGGTGGGCGCGGTCATGGGAGCCTTGGGTTCGGCGGCCAGTCGCGGCGTCGGCCTTCTGGAACTGCGCGAGAGGCGTAAGGATCGCGCACAAGAGATCGCGCACGAACGGGCCATGGCGCAAATGGCGCAGACCTCAAAATCGCAAGAGGCTCTGCAAGCGCAGAAGCTTGCTCAGGTCCAAGGCTCCTATGCCGGGCTGAACGCCTCAATCGAGGCCGATCGACCGGAGGAGAGCTATCGCTGGGTTGCCGCCGTTCGCAGCTTGACCCGGCC
>CANKPO010000192.1 GCA_947484535.1 Caulobacteraceae bacterium | reverse complement strand
TGAGGCGGCAACCGTGCGGGACATTATCCGACGCACCGGTTTGGCCTCCGGCACCTTCTACAATTACTACAGGTCCAAGGAAGAACTGTTCGAGGCCCTATCCGACGATGCGGCGCGGCGCCTGCGTCCAATCTTGCGACATCAATATGAGACCGCGCCGGACTTCCAAGCCTACATCTATGGCGCAGTCCGAGCCTATTTCAGTTTCATGGCGCAAGAGCATGAGACCTGGCAGGCCAAGCGCCCGGTCGGTGAACGTCAGCCGATCATGAATGCGGAAACGCCGGAAATGACCTTCATCTTTAATGAGGTGCGCGACTCCATCCACGCCGTGATCGACCGGGGTGACGTGCGGCCGGTGGATGCCGACTATCTGGCGGGAGCGGCCATTGCGCTGGCCCGTGACATTGGCGAACAGATGCTACGCCGCCGCCCGATCGATATAGATGGGGCAACCGATTTTGCGGTAAAGATGATCCTTGGCGGTGTGCCCGCCTTGCCGACCCTAAAGCCCTAAACGCCCCCCAATCCAAGCTAGGAACAGCCCCATGGCCGATATCAAGGTCCAGAAGTTCATCCTCAAGACCCTGCTGTCCCTGCCAACGCCCATCTTGCGGGCCATGAGCGGCGGAGCGGTCGACTATCGGGCCGGCCGAACCCTCGATCCAAGGTTTCAGTTTCTCGCCCATGGCGCCAAGCGCATGCCGTCCATGACCACCCTGTCACCCACAGCGGCGCGGGCGGCGAGTACGACGGGCCTAGCCCTCATGTCAGGCCGCCGCGAGCCGGGCGTCCGGTGCGAAGACCTCAGCATGGAGGGTCCTGGCGGCCTTCTGCCCTTGCGGCTCTATCGTCCCGAGCGGCAGGACCCGACCTTGCCCCTGATCGTCTTTGCCCATTTTGGCGGCGGCGTGATCGGCGATCTGGAAACCTGCGATGCCTTCTGCTCGATCCTCGCCAAGGATGTGCGCACAGCCGTGCTATCGGTCGACTATCGTCTTGCGCCGGAGCACAAGTTCCCCGCAGGCCTAGATGACGTGCTGGCCGCCTATCGCTGGGGCCGAGACAATGCCGGACGCTTCGGCACCGCCCCTGATCGCGCCGTCATTGGCGGTGACAGTATGGGCGGAAACTTCGCCGCCGTTATTCCGCATGAGTTGAGGCGCCTCGGTGAAGCCCAGCCGGACCTGCAGCTTCTGATCTATCCGGCCGTTGATGTGGCCAGCGAAACCGCCTCCATGACCGTGTTCGGCGATAGCTATCCCCTGTCGCGCGACGTGATGGAATGGTTCATGGCCCACTATATGGCCGCCGATACAGACCCCACAGACCTGCGACTGTCGCCGATCAAGGCTGAAAGCTTTGCGGGACTGGCCCCCGCCGTCATCGCCACAGCGGGCTTTGATCCCCTCGTCGACCAAGGCGGGGCCTATGCCAAGGTCCTGCGCGAGGCGGGCGTTCCTGTGACCTATCGCTGCTATGACAGCCTCGCCCATGGCTTTACCGCCTTTACCGGTGCCCTCCCCGCCGCTGACGCCGCCTGCCGCGAGATCGCAGCGCTGGTTCAAAAGGCCTTGATCGAGAAGTCCGCCCTATGAGTTCATCTTTACCCGAACAGATGCGGGCCCTCGTGGTCTCATCCCTCGAGCCCAACTATGGCGGCGTGGCGGTCCAGCAGGTTCCCGTGCCCCGTCCCCGCGCCGGTGAGGTCTTGGTCAAGGTCAAGGCCGCATCGGTCAACTTCCCCGATCTGCTAATGACGCGGGGCGAATATCAGCTCAAGCCGCCCCTGCCCTTTGGCGTCGGTATGGAATTGGCCGGAGAGGTCGTGGCCATCGGCGAAGGAATCGAGGGCCTGAGCCTTGGCGATGAAGTCGTTGGCGGTTCACGCCTCGGTGCCTTCGCCGAATATGCTGTGCTGGGTAAGGATAGCGCCAAACCCAAACCCGCCGCCCTTAGCTTTGCCCAAGCCTCGGCCTATGGCGTGGCCTATCTGACCGCCTATGTGGCGCTGGTTCGCCGCGCAAGGCTGGAGCCCGGCGAATGGGTCCTCGTCCATGGCGCAGCGGGCGGCGTTGGCCTCGCAGCCGTTGATCTGGCCAAAGTCATGGGGGCCAAGGTCATCGCCACCTCCGCCTCTGACGAGAAACTGGCCGTGGTCATGGCCGAATATGCCCCCGACGCTGTGCTCAATGTCACCGGCGGCTTTCGCGAACAGGTCAAGGCCATCACCGGAAGTTCCGGAGCTGATGTGATCTATGATCCGGTCGGCGGCGATGTGTTTGACGAGAGCGTGCGCTGCATCGGCTTTGACGGGCGCCTGCTGATTATCGGCTTCACCTCAGGCCGCATTCCGAATGTTTCGGTCAATATGCCCCTGATCAAGGGCTTCTCGGTCATGGGCGTCCGGGCAGGCGAATATGGCCGTCAGTTCCCGCAAAAGGGCCTTGAAAACACCCAAGCGGTTTGGGACCTGGCCAATAGCGGAGCCATCACCCCGCGCGTCCATGCTGAATATGCCCTAGAGGACTGGCGCGAAGCCTTCGACATGCTGGCCAATCGCAAGGTCATCGGCAAGGTCGTGATTGTGCCTTAAACGCTACCCAACACCTTAAAGACCCCGGATCGTTCCTCAGCCTTTTGAATCGGTTGACAGGACGGCTCTCGCCCCTTATCAACCGCCCCTCATTCGCAGGTGGAGACACTTGCGGACACAGACCTATTATCGACTGGAGCCTAATCGTGAAGCGGACATTCCAACCCAGCCAACTCGTGCGCGCGCGCCGTCACGGCTTCCGCACGCGTATGGCCACCAAGAACGGCCAAAAGATTGTTGCGCGTCGTCGCGCCAAGGGCCGTAAGCGCCTCACGGCCTAAGACGTCTAGCGACCTCTTTAATCCCGGCATCTCGCCGACCCGTTGAGCAACTCAGAAGGGGTGCGGTCTTGTGATCGAAGTCCCTTCAGAGCCAACGGCGGCAGGTTCCCAGCCTATCCTAAAGCGCCTGACCAAGCGGCCCGAGTTTCTCGCGGCTGCTAAAGGTCGTTCTAGCGCCAAGGGTGCCGTCGTGGTTCAGGCCTTGGCGCGGGTGCCGACAGACCCTGAAACGGCCGCGCCAGACTTGGCCATACGCATCGGATTTACCGCAACACGCAAGATCGGCGGCGCCGTCGAGCGAAATCGGGCAAAAAGACGCCTCAGAGAGGCCGCCAGACAGATTCTCCCCCTGCACGGACGCCCCGGTTTCGACTATGTGTTTGTGGCTAGAGGTGGGACTATAGCCCGTCCTTGGGCCCGCTTGCTTGACGATGTTAAAACCGCACTGATAAGCCTTTCCGCTCCATCTGGTTCCAACGGCGATCGCCCGTCGGCCGCCTCCTCCCGGTAACAGTCTCCCATGCAAAATGAGTCCAGCCGCAATACGATCATCTTCATCGTCTGCGCCGTCGCCATTCTGGTCCTCTATCAGATCTTTGTGCTCGACCCTGCGGCCAAGCGCCGTCAGCTCGATCAGGCCCAAGCGGTGGCGATGGCTCAAGCGACCGCCATCAAGGCGGGCGTGCCGGTCCTGCCCAACGGTCAGGTCAGAGAGACCTATGTCCCGCGCGCGCAGGCCGCTGCAGCCAGCCCTCGCATCGCCATCGACAGCCCCGGCCTGACCGGCTCGCTGGCGCTCAAGGGTGCGCGGATCGATGACCTGTTCCTCAAGGGCTATCGCGAGACGATTGAGAAGGACAGCCCGCTGGTCGAGCTGTTCCGGCCTGAAGGCGCACAGAACGCCTATTTCGCAGAGTTTGGATGGGCCGGGGCCAATGTCGCGGATCTGCCCAATGCCGATACAGTCTGGACAGCGGCACCCGGCGCCAAGCTGACCCCCGCAACGCCTGTGACCTTGACCTATGTCAGCAAAGCGGGCCTGACCTTTAGCCGTAAGATCAGCATTGATGATCGCTTCATGTTCACGCTTACCGATAGCGTCGCCAATGCCAGCGCCATGCCGATCCAACTGGCTGCCTATGGTTCGGTCCAGCGCCAAGGCCTGCCGTCCGGCTTTGTGCCCAACGCAGTCATTCACGAGGGTGCCGTTGGCGTCGCGAACTCGAAATTGACGACGCTGAACTATAAGGCGTGGAAAAAGGACGGCGGCTCAGAGGCCACCTCAACCGGCGGCTGGATGGGCATTA
>CANKPO010000191.1 GCA_947484535.1 Caulobacteraceae bacterium | reverse complement strand
CCCTATCCCTACGTGCTCGATGGGGCCGAAGGGCTGTCGCTTGATGGCGCGGTTTCGGCTGATCTTGGCCGCTGGTTCCCAACCACGGACCTGTCCCATATTGGCGACGAGTTGGCCGACGGCCTATGGGTCATGGACCCTGAAGAGGACCGGCCTCTGGCCCTGTTCGATGGTCTGCGCGTCGACTTCTCGCTGGCTCGGCTCAAACACTATACCGGCACCCCCGCCGAGCATGTTCAGCAGTTCATCCTGTTCACCAACTATAACCGCTATGTCGACGAGTTCGTCCGCTGGGGCTGTGAGCAGTTGGCGGCGGGCGGCGAATACACCGCCCTATCCTGCGCAGGCGGGGTTGTGGTCACGGCTGAGACCCCCGATCCAGAGGCGGCCGTCGCCAATGGGCCTTGGCGCAAGCACCAGATGCCGGCCTATCACCTGATGGCCCCCGGAGGCCGGGGCATAACCCTGGTCAATATCGGCGTCGGGCCCTCTAACGCCAAGACCATCACCGACCATCTGGCCGTCCTGAGGCCTCAGGCTTGGCTGATGATCGGCCATTGCGGCGGCCTGCGTTCCAGCCAGACCATCGGCGACTATGTGCTGGCCCACGCCTATCTGCGCGATGATCATGTTCTGGACGATGTGCTCGGCCCCGAAATCCCGATCCCGCCCATTGCTGAGGTGCAGATGGCTCTTCACCGCGCCGCCGAGATCATCACCGGCGAGACCGGAGAGGCGCTAAAGAGGCGGCTGCGCACCGGCACGGTGGTGACCACGGACGACCGCAATTGGGAACTGCGCTATTCGCAGTCCGCCTATCGCTTTAACCAGTCGCGGGCGGTGGCCATTGATATGGAAAGCGCGACCATCGCGGCGCAAGGCTACCGGTTCCGCGTACCCTACGGGACCTTGCTCTGCGTTTCAGACAAGCCCCTGCATGGGGAACTGAAGCTGCCCGGTCAGGCCAATCTCTTTTACGATCAGGCCATCAACCAGCATCTAAAGATCGGTATCACCGCCGTCGACCTGATGAGACGCGAAGGCGCGCACCTGCATTCGCGCAAGCTGCGAGCCTTTGACGAGCCGCCGTTCCGGTAAGGGGGCTAAGGCCTAGCCCGCGCCCAAAAACTCGCAGGTCAGGTCGCCGAGGGCGGGATCACCAATAGCGGTCAGGTGGTCGCCTTGGACCCGCTTGGCCTTAGCATGGGGGAAGAGCTTGGCCAGCCCTTCGGGTGAGCCATTATCCTCGTCCTGCGCCCCATTGAGGATCAGGATCGGCGTTGGGATGGTGGCAAGCGCTGCGGGATCGACCGGCAGTTGGGACTTCAGAACCTTTAGCATCGACAGGGGCGATAGACCCTGCGCGGCCAGCATCGCGGCCATCCGCTTTCCGGCGGCGGGATTGGCGGCCTGTTCGCCCTTGAGCAGGCTGTCCTCAAAGAAGGCCATACGATTGCCGATGGTGGTCGCGCCGGTGTCGCCCATGCCGCCCATGACCAGCTTGCCGGGTCGAAAGCCTCGGATCAGCAGACGCACTGCCGTTCGCGCCCCCATCGAATAGCCGACCAGATCCACATCGCTCAAACCCAGATGGCCCAGCAAGGCCTCAACATCCATCGATAGCACGTCCGGCGGAAAGTCAGCCTCGCCATTGAACGGCGCGCTGGCCCCGTGACCGCGAAAATCCAGCGCTATGACCTTTCGGCCCAAGGCGGCGATCTTGGCGGTGATGCCCGGGCCGGTCCAGTTGAGCTGCGTGCTGGCCATGAACCCGTGTAGCAGCAGGGTCGGACGCCCCTCGCCGAGGGTGTGATAGGCGATGGTCTGGCCATCAAAACTGGTAAAGCTGTGCTGCTGGGTCATGGGCCACTATGACCGCTGTGTGAATTCTTTGTCAAAGGCTCGCCAATGCCGATTTGGGGCGCTAAGAATTGTTCCTATGAGCAAGCGCATTCACGCCTTTGATGGCATCAACAACTTCCGTGACTATGGCAACTACGTCACAGCCGCGGGCCGTAAGGTCAAATCGGGCCAGCTGTTCCGGTCCGCTAATCTCAGTCAGGCGACCGATGCCGATCTCGAGGCCTTTGCGGCCTTAGGCATCGCCTATGTGGTCGATCTGCGTCGCCCCGGAGAGCGTCTGCGTGAGCCGTCGCGGTTTCCCAACGGCTTTACCGGTCAGGTCATTGAAAATGACACGGGCGATCAGGTCGAGGCCCCGCATATGGAGGTGCTCCGCGCCTCGGGTCTCAATGAAGAGGCCGTGCGGGCCTATATGCTCAACTACTATACCCACGCCCCCTTTGAAGATCGCCACATCGATCTGTTCACCCGCTATTTCCAGGCTGTGGCCTCGGGCAAGGGCGCGGTCTTGATCCACTGCGCGGCAGGCAAGGATCGCACCGGCATGTTGGCGGCGCTGACCCATCATGTGCTGGGCGTCCACCGCGACGATGTGATGGAAGATTATCTGCTGACCAATGTCGCCGCCCGGATTGAAGAGCGGGTCCCGACGGCGGCCGAGATGGTCAAGGGCTATTTTGGCGGTGAGCCGACGCCAGAGGCCGTGAAGGCCTTCTTAGGGGTCGAGGCCTCCTACCTGGAGCGCGCCTTTGAGATGATCGAAGATCGCTATTCCAGCCTTGATGACTATCTGGTCAAGGCGCTAGGGGTCGATGATGCGATGCGTGACAAGGTGGCTCACCAGCTCCTTGCCTAAATCAAAACGCCCGCCGCCGGACCATTCGGTCTAGCAACGGGCGCAACTGGTACCATGGACCTCCATCCAGGGATCTTACTTATGGGCCAAATGCGCCCACGAAGCTAATCACCAAGGCGTGAGAACGGGTAACCATGCGTAGTTTTTTTCCACCCCAACGGCTCCTAATGGGTCCCGGCCCGTCCGAGGTCTCTCAGCGTGTGCTCCAGGCCCATGCCCGCGTCACCATTGGTCATCTTGATCCAGCTTTTCAATCGCTTATGGAAGAGACCAAGGCCGGGTTGCAGGTCCTGTTCAAGGCCCCGGACCATGTCTGCCTGCCCCTTCCCGCGCCCGGAACCGGGGCGATGGAGGCGGCGATCATGAATCTGCTCGAACCGGGCGAGGTGGCGGTGATCGCGATTAATGGCCAGTTTGGCGAACGGATGGCCGATATGGCCGAACGGGCCGGCGCCGAAGTGATTCGGGTTGACCATGCTTGGGGTGAGCCCATTGACCTGCGCAAGGTCGAGGCGGCCCTCTGGGCGCGGGGCGCTAAGGTGCTGGCCTTTGTTCAGGCGGAGACCTCGACCGGCGTCCATTCCGATCCCGGCCCCCTCTGTGCCCTCGCAAGGGAACATGGCGCCTTGAGCATTGTTGACGCGGTCACGGCCCTTGGCGGGGTTGAGGTCGATGTTGCGGCGTGGGGCGCGGATGTCGTCTATTCAGCGACCCAAAAATGCCTCGGCGCCCCTCCCGGTCTGGCCCCCATTGCCTTTGGGCCAAGGGCACTTGAGGCGATTGCTGCGCGCAAGACCAAGGCCCGCACCTGGCTGTTCGATGTCAGTCTGCTGATGGGCTATTGGAGCGGCGTTGGCGGCCGGACCTATCACCACACCGCGCCGATCAATGCCATCTATGGCCTGCATGAGGCCCTTTGCGTTCTGTTCGAGGAGGGTGTCGAGGCCTCGATCGCCCGGCATCGGCGTTGTCACGAGGCCTTGGCCGCTGGGATCACGGCGGCGGGGCTAGAGTTCTTGACGGCTAAGGCCGACCGCCTGCCACAGCTCAACCCGATCAAGGTGCCTGAGGGTATCGACGAGGCCGCTGTGCGCGCGCGAATGCTGGCCACTCACGGCGTCGAGATTGGTGCAGGCCTTGGCCCCCTCAAGGGCAAGATCTGGCGCATTGGCCTGATGGGGGCCAGCGCCACGCCACTGAGTGTCCGGACCTGCCTGACCGCCCTGACCCAAGCCTTGATGGCGGAAGGGTTTGAGGCGTCCTTGAAGGATGTGCTGGCGGCCGTAGAAGCGCGTCTGGCCGATTAGTTTTATGCCCATCCGACCTTGAAATGGTGAATAGGGGGCTGACAAACCCCTATTGGCGGTCCACCGTTGATCTAGGCGAGACCACACAAAAAGAGGGTCCGTCCGGAGGATAGATGACGGATCAGGCGATCGGGACTGCATCAGCAGCCGACAAACCGCGCGGCCT
>CANKPO010000190.1 GCA_947484535.1 Caulobacteraceae bacterium | reverse complement strand
CCCTCGCTGTCATGATGTCGAACTGGATGGGACGTGCCATAGGTTATTCTTGACTGCTTGGTACAGAATTGCAATGCTGGAATTTCATCGTTGCTTCGATCCCGAGAACCACCCGCCGCAGACCAGCGCATGAAGGCGCGATCTACGGAATTGTTTGGCGTCAAGCAAATGAAAAAGAGCAACGAGGCAAGGCGAATGAAACAGATTTCTTTGATTTTTTTCATGAGCTTGGCGCTCGCAGCCTGTTCGGCAAAGGAGTCCTCCAAAGCAGGGCAGGCTGTGTCCTCGGCGCTGTTGACGGGGGTCGTGAAGGACGATCAGAGCAAACCGCTTAACGGTGTCATGGTGAGGGTGAGCAACGAAGCATCCGGCATCTCGCAAAGTGTATTCACCGATGACAAGGGCCGGTACGAACTGTCGACGCGATTGACTGGGGATGTCACGGTCAGGTTCCGCCTGCCCTATTACCGGGACGAGACGAACAGGCTGATGCTGACCGTTGGTAAGTCTGTCGAGCAGAAGGCGATCCTCAAGCCGATGACTGACTTGGCTGAGATTTCCGAAAGTCTGCCGTCGGCCTATCACTTCGGGAACCTTGCCTTTGACAAGGATCCAAAGGCGATCAACAGCCGCCAACACCTACAGCGCGACTGTGCCGGCTGCCATGCCTTGGGCAACAGTGTGACGCTTGCACCACGCCCGCTCGATCAGTGGGTGGATATGGTCGCGATGATGCAGGGTTTTCTCGGCAATCCAGATCCCAAACTGATCGAGAGCCGCGCCGCGTTGCTACATGCCGGGTTCCAAGGACAGGCGCCAAAGGTGCGTCCGGTATTTCCCGTCGACGCCGAAACCCAGCAGGCTGTCATCCATGAGTACAGACTCGAAAACACCATCTTCCCCCATGACGCGGACATCAATCCAGCCGACGGCCTGATCTACACCGTCGACCGTACGGCAAGCCAGATGGCGGTGACGGACCTCGATACGGGAAAGTCTGTCTTTTTCAAACAGCCGCCGTCGATGCGTCCTGCCGTGGGCAAAGGGGACAGCTATTCCTCACGATCCAAAGAACCGGGGCCACACTCCCTAGCCCTCGGCAAGACCGGGTACTGGTACACGACCAATGCCGGGTCCGACGAGATCGGCGTCTTCGATCCGAAGACCCGGACGTGGAAAGCCTCATTCGTGCTTCCTGCGCCCGCGCGCTACCCCCATACAATCCGCATTGGCCGCGACGGCATCATCTGGTTCACGCTAGCGGCGTCGTCGCAGGTCGGCCGACTTGATCCGGTCAGCGGTGATATCAAGCTGATCTTCCTGCCGAAGCTCAAGCCACTCGGTGGATCCGGTGGTACCGTGCCCTATGGCATCGATATCAGCCCTGTAGATGGGCGCATCTGGTATGCGCGCCTGTGGGGCGACAAGCTTGGCGCCATCGATCCCACGACCTTTGCGGTGACGGAGTTTGACTCGCCAGTCGAAGGGCCGCGTCGCCTTCGCTTCGACGCCAAGGGTAAGCTTTGGGTAACGGGCTATAACGATGGCATGATCGCCAAGATTGATCCGGCGAGCATGAAGAGCGATGTCTATCCCATGCCAGAGTTTGCCGCAGGCTATCGCCCCGCACCCTATGCCCTTGCGATCAATCCCGTCACGCAGGAGGTCTGGATCAACGAGACCTTGACGGACCGTGTCTATCGTTTCCTGCCGAAAGAGAAGCGGTTCATCGTTTACCCCATGCCACTGCGCGGCACCTTCACACGTGACTTCACCTTCACGGCGTCCGGGTGGGCCTGTACGACCAATAGTCCGATCCTGAATGCCGCTCTGGAAGGCAATGAGACAGAGGTGATCTGCATTGATCCAAGCGGAGCAAAGGCGCGCAAATGACCGCATTGCTCGATCCTTCGCTCTACTCCGGTATTTCGCTGATCGGACTGGCCTGGACCCTGCTAACGTTCTTTTTGATGTTTTCACCAGCGGGGAAGAGGTTGCTGTCTAACCCGCTGGGGATTGTTGTCGCCGCAGCTGCGCTGTTCCCCTCGCTTTGGTTGGTGACGTCTCAGATGAAGGTGCTGACGGCACTGACAGGCGGTATCGCGCCGCTGGACGCGCAATTTGGTTATCACCAGCCCGAAATCGCCCAATTCGCTCAGGCCCTGAATGAGGGCGGCCGCAAGATCTATGCCCAGTTTCAGCTTGGTGCCGACACGCTGGCCCCTCCCGGTTTTTGCTGTTTCCTGATGAGCGTCTACCGCTCAACGGTTCGGTCACAGGTCGTGCGGACCCTTTGTGATGCAATGGCGTTCGTCTATTTCGTGTCCGTGCTCATCGCCAACAGCTTGATGCCGGTGATTATCCTTAACTATCCGGCCCAAGACGGCCTTGTGCTGTCGACGCTCTACTGGCTGATCCCCCTCTGTGACACGATCAAATACTCCGTCCACGGTCTCGCTTGGCTGATTATTCTGACCGCATGGGTCAAGCAGTTGGCAGACATGATCCTGTCGCGGAAAAAATCCTAGCCTGAGATAGTCCCTCTTGGCATATCGAGTGCGAAACCCGGACGCTCGTCAGGCGCTGGCGGGAGTCAAATTGACACCGCCTGCTTTTCATCCATTTGAAATCTTAGTTTCCTAAAACCGTCACAAAATTGCAGTCTGATTGTCAAATTACGTCCCTATTTTGTAACAAAACTTAGGGGGACAAGATGAACTATATCAAACTTCAAAAGGCCGCACTCTTTGGTGCCGTCTCAGCTTTGAGCCTATCGACTGCAGCAATCGCGCAGACCGCACCCGGGGCAGAAACTGTCGAAGAATTGGTCGTTGTTGGCCGCCGCCCCCTTGCAGAAAGTGTTGCCGCGGCCTTGGCCGTTCAGCGCGAAGCTGACTCTCTTGTTAGCGTCCTATCCGCGGACGCCATCGGTAACCTTCCCGACCAGAATGTGGCCTTTGCCATCGGCCGCCTCCCAGGCGTCGGGGTTCAACGCGACCAAGGCCAGGCGCGCTATGTCAACCTGCGCGGCGCTCCGGTCTATTGGACCACCTTGTCATTCGACGGCCTCAGCGTCGTCAGCCCTCAGGGCCGCGATTCACGTTTCGACAATATCCCATCGGCAATTGCCAGCCAGATCATTGTTGAAAAGGCGATCACGCCGAACATGTCCAGTTCTGCCGTTGCGGGTAATGTCGACATCCGCACCCGCCGCGCCTTTGACTTCAAAGGCCAGACCATGACCGGCAAGCTTGGCCTTGGTCATGTGGAACTCGGCGGCGGCGAGGAGCTCGACAGCTCATTTGTCTATTCGAACATCTTTGGCGGCGGCAAGCTCGGCATCGTTGCCCAAGCCTCCTATTACACCCGCGAAATGGCGACTGATAACTGGGAAACTGACCCCTATATTACCAATACGGTCGACCCAACGAAGCATTTCGCCCGCGAACATGAAAACAAGCACTACCGTCTGACACGCGAAAACATCTCAGGCTCGCTACGGGCAGACTATATTCTCGACGACAATAACAGCCTGTTCGCCAGCACCATCTACACCCAGTATCATGACGACGAATTGCGGGACAATTTCATCTTCCGCCTTGATCAGGGTACCGACGCAAAGGGCAACGGCTATACCAGCACGGCCAACATCACTAGCGCTAGCCCGATCTCTGGCACGTCCTATGGCGCACGGATAAATGCCCGGATCGATTACAGAGACTCTGTGGAAGAAATGTCCACCACGACCCTTGGCGGTGAGCATAGCTTTGCTGGATGGGATGCATCTTGGCGCGCCAACTACACCGATACATTGGATGGTCGCGACACACCCGTCACGGCGGCATTCCAAAGCCCTTCCAGTTTCCTTCTACGTCCGACCGTCGACTACGATCTAAGCAACGGCGATGCCAATACGGTTCGCCTCTATCAGACCCTTGGAACCACGGCAGCTCGGATCAAGGGGGCCCAGGTTACAAACCTAGAAGACTTCCAGTTCCCGATGAGCAGCATCGGTCAGATCTATGGCGGCGACATCACTCAGGCCTGGACCTTGAAGTTCGACCTCAGCCGCGATCTCGACATCGGCGGACGGACAACCAGATTTGCCCTTGGCGGCCTCTATACTGACCGCCAGAAGAAATCTCGGGAGCGGACTTTCAGTAAGGCCTACTCAACGGGCACCATCCCGACCTGGGG
>CANKPO010000189.1 GCA_947484535.1 Caulobacteraceae bacterium | reverse complement strand
GGCAAACTGAACCAGCGGGCAGAATGGACGCATGAATATCTGGCTGCCATGGGCGACTTTATGGCCAGCACGCCGGTTTTACCGGTGATGGGCAACGGGGAAGACGACTTTGTGTGGTTTGATCGCTATCACGCCTACGTCGCTCCTGAGACAAGCTACTACACTCACCGCCACGGCGATCTTGAGGTGTTTGTCCTCGACTCAAACCTAGAGGTCCGCGATCGCGCAGACCCTAACTTCCGTGCCCGCCAGCGCGCTTGGTTCGAGTCAGCGCTCAAAACATCTACGGCCAAGTGGAAGGTGGCCGCCTTTCACCACCCCGCCTGGCCAGAGCTCAATCCAAAACCGGCAGCAGACTTTCTGACCCTCATGGAGACCTATGGGGTTGACCTAGTTCTAACCGGCCATCACCACCACTATCTGCGCTCATGGCCTTTGACAGCCAATAGGCCCAACGCTTCGAACGGCCCAGTCCACGTCCAGTTGGGCAATGGTGGCGGCAATGTCAGTTCGCGCCCGCTCACCCAAGACACCCGGTTTGCCAGAACCTATCAAGGTTTTGGCTATCTGATGGTCCAGATTTTTGGCGATGAGATGCAGATCACAATGCATGACCATTCGGGGGCTGTGCGCGACACATTTGAGGTCGAGAAGTGATGGGTGGGACCCTAAGGCTGAGCTGTGAATATCGCGATCCCATAGCGCAATCTCCAAAGGGGCTAAGTCTCTAAAAATCCTAGAAACTCGTACTTCTAAATAGAATCCACCCCCTAATCTTGGTTTCGATAGCCACTATTCGATCTCCTAAGCCTTGATTTCCTAGGTCATGGCCTTTGCTCGCTGTCACCGAAGCAATTCGGTCACCAACGAGGGTTTCTTGTCGATCATGGCAAGGAGCACCTGAGCCGGGCCAGTTGGTCGCCGCCGCCCATGCTCCCAGTTCAAGAGTGTTCCTTTCGCAACGCCAATGCTTCGCGCGAAATCGCCTTGCGAGAGACCGGTTCGCGCCCGAACCGAGGCGACATCAACACTGGGAATCTCAACATAGTGGACCCCTGCGCCGATATCCTTACCCTGGGCATAGGGCCATGGCATCCAGCCCGCATAGATCGTCCATCCGATCGTGTAGGCCTGAGCGGCCGTCGCTGTGGAGGCCTTGGTTGGCTCGGTCTTGGGGCCGCATCCGGTCAGGACTAGACCCGCGGCAGCGACAGCAGCAACGATTTTAGCGCTATTGAATAGGGGCTTCACAATTTCATCCTCCAGCGGGGCCGATTTCGGCAGTCTCAGTAATACCGCATGGAGAATTCGTAATAACCAAAGCCAACCAGCCGTCTGGGTAAGCTTGGTCATAGGTTGCTGAAAAATTGAGCGGCGCAGGCAGGCTGTGCCCCTTTCAGCGCCAGTGAGGGGGCGGGGGCTCCGCCGACGACTTCGCCTCTAAGGTCCCACGGTCAAACAGGTATGCCATGAGAGTTTTGGTGTCTTCTTCGTTTCTATGACGATGCGATGAGACCAAACCCCTCTTTTCAGCGAAAACCCGAAACGGTCTCAAAGGTGCTGACGCCGAACAAGGGCCTTGCGCGAGATCCATGCGGCCTTTTGCCGTGAACTTGATCAGCACGACGAGGGCCGAGAGGAGTTTCGGCTGCCGGATCACATTCAGGGGATGATTTGAATGCGGGAGATGCCCCTGCATGAGCCGCCCATCCTGCTGCTTAAACTTCATCACCGAGCACGAATGAGCGTCGAAGCGACCGTTCTTTATCAGCCCAGAAGGCAGCGATCAGGTCTGCTGCTTTCTGAAATGCCAACCCGCCGTCAAGGCCATCAAGATCATCAACATGATCAGCGCCCACCCACTGAGCGTGGGGACTGGCGTTGGGGCTGGCACATCAATTGCTAAACCAGCGAGAAAGTACGCGGCCGGGGTCACAATTTGAATATTACCGCTTAGATCGGCAGTAATTATCCTTGCATATAAACTGAGGTTCGATGAATTTGAGCCTGCTTGGTCATTAATTGTAAGCGTCCCGTCGCCTGCCGCTTGTGTAAAGGTTACTGTATTGGATCCAATCAAGCTTATATCTTGACTGTATGAACTCCCAGATCTCAATCCAAAAACATAAACAGGATAACTTTGCCCCGGCGTTAAACCAGAAATCGTTATTGTGAGGGGGCCTACAAAACTGTATATATTATTAGAAATATCTAATAAACTGTAAGAATATGAGGGCACAGTGGAAGATATTGCCGCCGCGTTGAATGCTCCTGGTGTCGCACTGAAACTCAATCCGACTGAAGTCGTCATACCAGTGTCGTCCTGAAGATTGGTCAGTGAGGATGAGCCATTACTTGCTGTCCAATTTTGCGGTGTTGGATTAGGGTTCGAACCAAAATCCACACCAACTATGTTTGCCTGCGCTACGCCAGAGAATATCAAGGCACCCAAAAACATAAGTATGGACAATAAGCGTTTCACAGGACCCTCTCTGAAAAAACAAAAGTAACCCATTATGAATGTACCAACGACTACTGCCATTGGCGGCGAACTGGGACTTTCGACCCTGAGGAGACGCCTGCTGTACTGATCTCGGCACCCCAAGGCGACCAGTCTGACCCGTACCGAGGTCCCCGAAGGTGGGCGTGGGCGTATCTGCAATTACCAATTTTCTGGAGGCTATATCCTCGGCCTAGCAGGCAGTCAATAGTGTGCGTTGGCAAAACATTAGAGACCTTTGGTCCTTGATTTAAGCATAGAGCGTGTCTCATCTTGGGTTGGTATTTAGGCTGCCATCTTGCCGTGCGTCTGGGGATGATTGGGCGCGCTGCGGATGTGTTTCATGTTCTGGTTCCCAAGCCATTGAGTTCGATCAGCGGAAATGCCGATGGAGTCATCATCTGACAAGAGTTGCGGCTTGTGGTGAACATGGACTTGGTCACAGCTAGACGCCCCCAGAGCCAGTTTTAGCATGTCTGTCACGTCCGCCGTCTTTATGGTTGTGCAGAGCTTGGCTGCGCCGGCCTTCGGCTCCAGGCAATTACGTAGCGCGAGAAGTCAGCGAGGATGGCCCACAGATAGACCCAGCTCCACCCGATGATTGGGCTCAGATCGCTCTCTTCCAACGCCATTTCGATGATCTGATCATGGATAGGCTTCGGGATGCGGTTCTCGAGCGTCAGGTCATCGACGACTTCCTTCAGGGCCGTGGCTTCACGGCGCAAGGTTTTCAACTTGTCGGACGTCGCAGCACTGGCTGTATCTCCCGCCAGCCGACGCTTGCTCGCTTCAGGGAACTCCTTGGATCAGACACCATAGAGGCTCTGCGCGATGCCTTCCGTGCGGCAAATCTCGGCGATGCCGTCTTCGTCCTGACGGCCATCCAGCACGATCCGTATCTTATTTTCCGCCGAGAAATATCGACGCGTCGTGCGCCGGATATCTTTGGCCACCCTCCTCTAAGCGAAAGCCCCAAACTGTCTCAAAGGTGCTGACGCCGAACAGTCATTGAGACATCGGGTTCGGCGTAAATAGCCTGCAATCTGCTCGGGCGACCAGCCGTTGCCGAGCTGCTCAACAATGTATGACCTCAGCGCGATCGAACTCGGTGCGTGAAGTTTTGTACGGCGACGGCGGCGTAGGTCGCTGGCTTGCTGGGCACCTGTTGCGAAATAGCCTCGTAGCCAAGCACCGGCATCGGTTCGGTTACGACGCAGTTCACGGTGGACGGTGGAGACATGTCGGCTCAATCGCCGTGCCATGTCGAGCACTGGAACCTTAGCATCGCGCCAGCGCGCAATCTGGTGGCGCTCAGTAAGGCTGAGCTGAGAATATCGCGATCCCATAACGCAATCTCCAAGGGGGCTAAGTCTCTAAAAATCCTAGAAACTCGCACTTCGGAATAGAATCCACCGCGCTACATAGTTTCGGCGTCTATTATGTATTATGGGAAATGATACGCCCCAAGGTTCATACCAATTGTAATTCCACGCGCTTCCCGCAAGCTTTAGCGTAACGACGGATCGTCTCGAATGTTGGTGAGTGTTTGGGATCGCGTAGCGAGCTTTCCAGCCGTGAAACCGCGCTCTTTGTCGTGCCCATGCGAACGGCGATTTCCTCTTGCGTCAAACCAGACTGCCGGCGGGCCTCTAATAGGGATCGTAGGGCTGCATATTCATCGGCCCCAGCTTCCCAAGCCTCTTTGAAGCCAGGCCGCTCCAT
>CANKPO010000188.1 GCA_947484535.1 Caulobacteraceae bacterium | reverse complement strand
TCACTTGGCAGTCTCTGGCTTGGTCGAGGGAGGGGCCGTCGCGCTCGGGGCAGCTGCAGGCGGGGTCTTGGGGGCTGAGGCCGGTTCGGTCGGTGCACCGGGCACCTCGATGGGCTGGCCGATGAGGGTCTTGATGGTCGCCCGATTTCGCAGTCGCTCCAACAGTTCGCGAACCTCGTCATAGGTCAAGAAGCGCACGATCTGCGGACGGGCTGTTTCGAAAGAGATGGGCTCTTCGGGGCGCCGGTCCTCGACCTTGAGCACGGCAAAGCCTGCTTCAGTCTTAAAGGGGCCGACCAACTCGCCCTTCTTGGCCGTCTTGAGGGCTAAGGCATAGGCTTCGGGCATGACGTCAGAGGTAAAATAGCCCAGATCGCCGCCATTGAACCTTGTCGCCGCATCGGTCGAGCGTTCCATGGCCAAGGCTTCAAACGATCCCCCCGCCGCAATCAGCTTTTTGACCGCATCGGCCTCGGCTTGGCTATTGAGCAGGATCTGGCGGGCGCGGAACTCTTCCGACTGCTTGGCCTGTTTGAGCTGGTCTTGATAAAGGGCGCGGATGGCGTTCTCGTTGACCGCCGTCTCGACCACCTTTTCGACGAGCATATCGCCGAGAATACGTTCGCGCGCGGCTTCAAGCCGACGCTGGGCACTCGGGTCCTGATCCAGTTTGCGTTTCAGGGCCTCAGCGGCCAACAGCTTTTGATCGACCACCTGATCGAGCATGCGGCGGAAGAGGTCGGAGGACACATCCAGGGGCTCGCCCTCGCCGATCAGGCCTTGGGCCACGGCTTCGCGCTTAACGTCGGAGGACCAGATGGTCTGATCGCCAACCTTGGCGGCGGCGACATCCCCCGGCTCGGGCGGAGAATCGGAGGATTTTCCCGGACCACAGGCGGTCAGGATCGTCAGAACGCACACCGCCGAAAGGATGGTGCGCGCTACTGTAGCGGGGCTGGAGCCCATGAAGCCAAACTCCCGTACTGAAAAAGAAAAAGGGCGTCTCGTTGACACGGGTATGGGCGGTGCTTAAGTCTCGCGCGCGTGCAAGTCGAGCGGTTTTTCGTTACCGGCGGTCCATCCACAGCTTGTGGCGAGACTCATGGTAAGCGATCAGGCTTCCCTCGCGCTTTTGCGTTATAGTACAGACGCGCTGCGGCCCCCGCCGTGCGTTTTCCTCGCGACCATCGGACCAGTTCATGCTCGGCTTCGCTAAAAAGCTCTTCGGCTCTCCCAACGACCGCAAGGTTAAGGCCTTCTCCACCCGCGCCTTGGCCATCAATGCCCTAGAGCCAAAGTTCTCGGCCCTCTCGGATGAGGAGCTTCGTGGCAAGACCGCAGAGTTCAGGGCGCGGCTCGAAAAGGGCGAAACGCTCGATAATCTGCTCAATGAAGCCTTTGCCGTGGTGCGGGAAGCCTCCAAGCGGACCCTCGGTCAGCGCCAATATGATGTGCAGCTCGTCGGCGGCATGGTTTTGCACGAGGGCGGCATCTCGGAGATGCGCACCGGCGAAGGCAAGACGCTGGTCGCGGTGGCGCCAACCTATCTCAATGCCTTGAGCGGTAAGGGCGTTCACGTCATCACCGTCAATGACTATCTGGCCAAGCGCGACAGTGAGTGGATGGGTCAGGTCTATCGGTTCTTGGGCATGAGCGTCGGCGTCATCGTCAATGGCCTGAGCCAAGGCGACCGTCAGCGCGCCTATCGCAGCGACATCACCTATGGCACCAACAACGAGTTCGGCTTCGACTATCTGCGTGACAATCTGGTCTATTCGACCGAAGAAATGGTCCAGCGCGGCCACCACTTCACCATCGTCGATGAGGTCGACTCGATCCTGATCGACGAGGCCCGAACGCCTCTGATCATTTCCGGCCCCACCGAGGACCGCTCAGACTTTTACCGAATCATCGACGGCGTCGTGAAAGAGATGATCGTCGATGAGGCGACCTTTGATCACGACGAAAAACAGCGCCAAGTCCTCTTGACCGAATATGGCTCTGAAAAGGTCGAAGAGATGCTGATGGAGGCCGGACATCTCGAGCCCGACTCAGCCGGTCTCTATGATCCGGCCAATGTCTCGGCGGTGCACCACATCAATCAGGCCCTGCGCGCGCAAAAGCTCTATCAGCGCGACAAGGACTATATCGTCAAGGGCGGCGAGGTCATCCTGATCGATGAGTTCACGGGCCGGATGATGAGCGGTCGTCGCCTGTCCGAAGGTCTGCACCAGGCCATCGAGGCCAAGGAGGGGGCGGATATCCAGCCCGAGAACCAGACCCTCGCCTCGGTGACCATCCAGAACTATTTCCGCCTCTATTCCAAGCTGTCGGGCATGACCGGCACCGCCTCGACCGAGGCCTCGGAGTTCCACGACATCTACAAGATGGACGTGACCGAGATCCCGACCAACCGCCCCGTCATGCGCATCGACATCGACGACGAGGTCTATCGCACCGAGCGCGAAAAGAACGCCGCCATTCTGGTCCAGATCGAAGACTGTTTCACACGCGGCCAGCCGGTTCTGGTCGGTACAGTCTCCATCGAAAAGTCCGAGACCCTGTCCGAGATCCTCAAGGCTCACAAGTTCGAGCATGAGGGCAAGACCCGGACCGGCATTCCGCACAATGTGCTGAACGCGCGCTATCACGAGCAGGAGGCCATGATCGTGGCCGATGCCGGTTCGCCCGGCTCGGTGACCATCGCCACCAACATGGCTGGCCGCGGTACCGATATTCAGCTCGGCGGCAATGCCGAGATGCGCATCACCCGCTGGCGTCAAGAACAGCGCGGCATGGGCATCGAAGTCACGCCCGAAATGGAAAAGGCTCAGGTCGCCGTGATCGAGGCCGACATTGCTGACCGTCGCTCCAAGGCCTTGGCCGCTGGGGGCCTCTTCGTTCTGGGCACCGAGCGCCATGAGAGCCGCCGCATCGACAATCAGCTCCGCGGTCGGACCGGTCGTCAGGGCGACCCCGGCACCTCGAAATTCTTCCTGTCCTGCGAAGACGATCTGCTGCGCATCTTTGCCGGTGATCGCCTCGACAGCATCATGCGCACCTTCGGCGTTCAAGAAGGCGAGGCCATTACCCACAAGTGGCTGAACAGCGCCATCGCCACCGCCCAGCGCCGGGTCGAGCAACGCAACTTCGAAATCCGCAAAAACCTGCTCAAGTACGACGACGTGGTCAATGACCAGCGCAAGGCTGTCTTTGAACAGCGCCAAGAATTTATGGAGGCCGAAGACCTCTCGGAAATTATCACCGAGATGCGTCAGGACACGATCGAGGACCTGGTCCAGCGCCACCTGCCACCCAAGGCCTATGCCGAAAACTGGGATATTGACGGCCTGCTCGAGCGGACCGAGAACGTCCTAGGCCTGACCTTGCCTCTGCGTGACTGGGCCGCCGAAGACGGTATCGCCAACGAAGAGATGCAGGCCCGCATTCTGGCCGCAGCCGATGAGCGCGCCTCAGTCCGCCTCGGCGAACTGGGCGATGAGCAGATGCGCAAGCTGGAAAAGAACTTCCTGCTCCAGATGATCGACCTGCAATGGCGCGAGCACCTGATGCATCTGGACCATCTGCGCAACGTCATCGGCCTGCGCGGCTATGGCCAGCGTGACCCGCTCAACGAGTACAAGACCGAGGCCTTCTCGCTGTTCGAAAAGCTGCTCAGCGATCTGCGGATGAACACCACCCGCTGGCTGATGACGGTCGAGTTCCGCTTCCAGCCAGAAGAGGCCCCCGCCCCCAATGCTGGCCTGTTCGAGGTCCATATGGACCCCAATACAGGCGAGAACGAGCGCTATAGCGGCGGCATCCCCAGCGCCATGCCCGCCGACCAGCGCGCTAGCCTGCCCATCACCGCCCTGCCTGACGGCTGGGACCGCACAAGCCGTAACGCGGCCTGCCCGTGCGGATCGGGCAAGAAGTTCAAGCACTGTCACGGGTCGTTGATCTAGGCTGAGGGCGACATGGAAGAGCGCCTCCTGCCTTTAGAGCCCTCACCGGCCCTTTTGGCGCTCAACAATGCCCATGCGGTGGAGCTGTCTTGGCTGGAGCCGGAGCGGTTCGCGGCAATGGTGGCCATGGCCTTTTGGGCGCGGCAGGTGGGGACGGATGACGCCTTCCTGATCGCGATGGATCAGGACGCAGCCTATGACAGCCCCAACTTCCTGTGGCTTCGCGCGCGCTATGAGCGGTTCGTCTATGTCGACCGCGTGGTGGTCGCCGATCACGCCCGTGGCCGAGGCCTCGCCCAGCG